>JAGSHP010000085.1 GCA_029855925.1 Candidatus Thorarchaeota archaeon
ACACGAGCCTTGACGAGATCCCGGAGCCCATCGACTATGCAATAATTGCAGTTCCAAACAAGTATGTGCCCGACATTCTTCGTCAAGCAGCAGAGAAAGGTGCCAAGGGCGCAACGATATTCACCAGCGGATACTCTGAGCTTGGAACTGATGAGGGGAGGGAACGAGAGGAGGAATTGAATAATCTGGTCCATTCACTTCCAACGAGAGTGCTTGGACCCAACTGCATGGGTCTCACATATCCGAAGATTGGGTTTGCATTCATGCCCACTGCCAAGAGAAGTGTGGGCCCAGTTGGATTCTTGTCACAGTCGGGCGGAATCGCAATTGCTGTGTACACCGCGGGAGCAGAGTCAGGACTTGGCTTCAGCAAACTGTTCAGCTTCGGAAACCAGATCGATATCACTCAGCACGAGCTGCTCGACTATTTTGTGGACGACGATGAAACCTCTGTCGTGGGCGCATACATCGAAGGGACAAAGAACGGGCGAGCGCTACTTGACTCTATGATACGTCTGGCGCGCAAGAAACCTCTTGTTGTTCTGAAGGGTGGTCGCTCCATAGAGGGGTCACGTGCTGCTTCATCGCACACTGGTGCACTTGCAGGTTCCCTTGACATCTGGGAGGCGGCGTTCAAACAGGCCAATGTTCAGACGGTGTCAACAATTGAGGACATGGTCGCGACGCTCAGTGTCTTCTCACAGACACCGGAGCCAAAGACTAACTCGGTCGGAATTGTTGCAATTAGTGGAGGCACCAGCGTAGTCTACACCGATCTCTGTGTAGAGAGCGGACTTGAGGTGCCACAGACGTCAAAGAAGACAATTGAGCGACTCGACCCACTGATTGCGGACGTGGGAACCGGTCTGGGCAATCCGATTGACCTCGCTGCTGACTATTACTCGGATCAGACCATTTCAGAGGTCATCAGAATTGTGGGTGAGGAATCTCGATTCAGCTCGATCATCATTGAGGCCGATGTTCACAACATCTATCAGGTCGCATCAATCATGGACGCACTCGACACTGCCGACTACTTTTGGCAGGCGATGGCTGATGCCGCCTCTGACGTCATGGCCAAGCATAATAAGCCCGTACTTGTAGCCCTGCCCGATATTGCATTTCCTGACGCCAGAGCCAAGACTTGGAACATATTCGTAGACGCCGGATTGCCAGTCTTCAGAAACATGCCGGAAGCCATTGATGCCCTATCACGGGCCTGGAGATACTACGAACGACGAAGACTCAGGAAGTAAATCTCGTTCTTCCAAGATTACTCTGTGACTCTCAGAGGGATGGTCTCGAGATGTGGTTTGCCGAATGTCAGTCTGAATGCGTCATGATGCCAACGATAAATATAGGATAAAGCTATAACCTAATACTTTATATCTGCAAATAATGTTACTAGAGTGGGCAACACCAACAAGCGATGCATACAGAGGGAATAAAGCGCACGCCAGAATTCAAGATGATAATATAGATTCACTCATGTCAAGACAACAATGAGAGTCAAGGAAATGGAGAACATCGCCCACCTACTGCTAGAAGTCACAGAGGCATTACCCGAGGCTATTGTCTACTGTGACCTAGACGGGTCTCTGCAATTTGTCAACGAGTCCTTTCGAGAGATGGTTCGAGCCAGAGACGAGCACATCTTGACCACCTCATTCAAAGAGTTTCTTGCAGATGAGGAAGAGAAGAGAAGAGTCGAAAGGTTCGAGAAGAGTCTTGAGAACAACTGTGCGATATATGACACTTACCTCCGTCAGGGCAATAATGGTAGGGTGGCGGTTAGAATCAGGTCCTCATTGATCAGGGACAGCGAGAAGACCCCAATGGGAATATTGAGAATAATCACCGACATTCGGGAAACCAAGAAGAGGGACATGATGTCTGAACAACAATTCAATCTCATCCACGTTTTCACAAATCTGCTACAGCATGACATGAGGAACGACCTTCAGGTGATTCTCGGCTATATTGAGTCAATTCTCCTAGTATCATCTGACATCTCGCCTGCAGCATTAGATATGTTGGAACACGCGCAGAGTGCGGCCCTCCGGATGTCCGGAACCATTGATGCATTTAATGAGGCTGACAAGTTCATCGAGATAGACCTCATCGCGCTGCTCCGCAGAGTTGCCGAAGAGGCGAATTCTACGCACATGGAACTCGATATCACTCTTGAAACTGGTGGGTTGATAGGTCCGCTTATGATCATCGCGACGCCAATGTTGGCCAGTGCGTTTCACAATATATTCAGAAACGCCGCAGAGCATGCAGGCCCGTCTGTTGAGGTCATAGTGTCGATTAGACGCATCAATGGGATGGTCCGTGTCGCAATAGAGGATAATGGATCCGGAATACCGCCCGAGAAGATCTCGTCACTATTCACAAGACCCGACAATGCCACGAGAAATGGAATCGGTCTATACCTGACTCAGCACATCATTCGAGCATGCGGTGGCTCTATCAGGGTGATCTCGGACGTGGAGAGGGGGGCAAAGTTTGAGATTGACCTCCCGCTGCTCCACTAAAGACCAACACTCACTTAACCAGTCCCACACGCTCGTTGAAGCGAGTTATGAGATCATCAATCTGGGGAACAAGACCCTGGATGCCTGTCCAGTATTGGTCGTGCTCGTACCACTGACGGTTCAGTTCATCAAGCGGGAACTGTTGTTGCTCAATCCAAGTGAAGTACTTCAGATGGTGGATTCTCTTGCGCTCATAGAAGGTCAACTCCTGCATGGCGTCCGTCTTCTGGCCCATCAGATGTTGATGGTAGTGTTGAATTGCGTGATCCCTGGTGTACTCGCCCTGTGACTCGCGGGCCTCTCGCAGTCGGGACTGGTACATGTCCATCGAGTCTGTGAACACGGTCATGACGAGGTCGTTCCGCCCGAGCTCGTAATATTTAGCAAATTTTATCGCCATCAGAATATTCGCAACTGAAGAGATACCCAAGAGATCGAGGCGTGAGACCAACTCCTCAGAAGCACCGACATCGCGAATCAAATACTCGCGCCCGGCTGGTTCGTTGAACAACCGGATGAGATCCATCGTGTCATTGTCATCTATCGCTATGACCATGTCAGTGTTTCTGACATTGTGGATCCATGGAACGTGCTTGTCACCAATACCCTCGATTCTGTGTGCCCCGTATCCGTTGAGCAAGAGGGTGGGACATTGAAGTGCCTCGCCGGCTGCTATCTTCGATGTCGGAAATACCTGTTTTAGGTAGTCACCGCTGGCAATCGTACCTGCAGAACCTGTGGTGAGAGTGACGCCCTGGAAACGACCGCCTTCCTTTCGGATGACCTCCTCCATCGCGTGACCTGTGACATCGTAGTGGAAGAGGTAGTTCCCGAACTCACTGAACTGGTTGAATACAAAAATATCATCACGTGTGCGACGCAGCTCCCAGACCTTGTCGTAGATCTCTTTCACATTGCTCTCCGATCCGGGGGTGGCAATAATCTCACCAGCAACTGTTCTCAACCAGTCGAAGCGCTCCTTGGACATCTCCTCAGGAAGTATGGCAATGCTCTCACACGCCAAGAGCGTGGCATCATATGCGCCACCTCGACAGTAGTTTCCGGTGCTCGGCCACACGGCCTTGTGACGGGTAGGGTCAAATTGACCAGTCACGAGAGGCGGGACTAGGCAGCCGAATGTCGCTCCAACCTTGTGAGCCCCAGTCGGGAACCACTTCCCAACAAGGCCAATTATGCGTGCCTCCACTCCGGATATCTCGGGAGGAATCTCCATGTAGTTAGCAATGGGGCGAAATAGCCCTCCCTTCTCCACAGGCTCGTTCTTCCAAGTTATCCTGAAGAGATTCTGTGGAACAACGTCCCAGAGCCCAATCTCCTTTAGCTGGTCCCTGATGGACTGAGGAATCAACTCGGGATTCTTCATTTGAGCGAAAGTGGGAATCACTATGTTGCGCTCGCGGCACCGCTGAATGGTTCGTTCGAGTTGCTCAGGATGAATAGTAAGATCAATCACAGGTCGCACCACTATTAGATAGAGGATACAACTTGAGATGCCAAATCCACAAAAGGCTATTGATTGAGAGTCTGTCGGGATTTGGCTGAGATGCTTCATTGACTTGAGCCAAAGACGGGACACGATGTATTCCAATAATGGCCCTAAGAGTCAATTTTTAAACGAAGTCCAGAATCCCCTATGGGAACACGTTCGAGATTAGGTAGGAACGGACTCGGCCTAAAGACTCGAATAGTGCCTATGTCAAATCGAGCCTCAAAATAGCAATGGTAAGGTAGGCGTAACAAATGGTAGATAAAAAATATGTTTATAAATTCGGCGCAGGAAAAGCCGATGGGACAGGTGAGATGAAGGAGATATTAGGCGGGAAGGGTGCCTCACTCGCCAGTGCGACACTATTGGGATTGCCTGTACCCCCGGGCTTTACGATCTCCACTGAGGTATGCAATATCTACATGAAGACCGGAGAGATCCGGAAGGAGATCAAGGAGGAAATCATTGAATCTCTGAGATTCTTGGAAAAGACCATGGACAAGAAGTTCGGCGACCCACACAACCCGCTGCTTGTCTCGTGTCGATCCGGTGCCAGACAGAGCATGCCGGGCATGATGGAAACCGTTCTCAATGTGGGTCTCACAACCAAGACACTACCAGGTCTAATAGATTCCACGAAGAACGAGCGCTTCGCATACGACACGTATCGAAGACTCATAATGATGTACAGCGATGTGGTCATGGAGAAGGCTGAAGGCATCGAGCCGGAGGAAGGAAAGGGAATTCGCCAGCAACTGGAATGGATCATGGACCACAAGAAGGAGGCTGTCGGTGCAAAGAGTGACACCGATCTTGGCATTGAAGACCTCAAGGAACTCGTTGCTGCATTCAAGGAGAGAGTAAAAGAGGTTCTTGGTAAGGAGTTCCCTGATGATCCAATGGAACAGCTCTGGGGTGCCATCACGGCAGTCTTCAAGAGCTGGAACGGCTCAAGGGCAGTTGCGTACCGTCGAATCGAGAACATCCCTGATGAGTGGGGTACTGCCTGTACAGTGCAGACGATGGTCTTCGGCAATATGGGTGATAATAGCGCAACTGGTGTTGCATTTACTCGAAACCCAGCAACTGGGGACAACCACTTCTATGGCGAGTGCCTCTTCAATGCCCAAGGTGAAGACGTGGTTGCAGGCATTAGGACGCCCAATCCACTGAATGAGGTCTCAAAGAACGAACAGAACAAAGACCTCCCCACACTTGAGGAGAAGATGCCCAAGCTCTATCAAGAGCTTGTGAATATAAGAGAGGTTCTAGAGGATTATGCCAAGGACATGGTTGACCTCGAGTTCACTATAGAGGAGGGCAAGCTCTTCCTTGTACAGCATCGTGTCGGAAAACGAACCGCCACTGCAGCATTGAACATTGCGCTTGATATGCTCGAAGAGAAATTCATCGATGAGAAGATGGCGGTCATGCGGATAACCCCAGACCAGCTGGGACAGTTGCTGTTCCCCATCTTGGATCCTGAGGAGGAAAAGAAACACACACCCATTGCCAGAGGTCTTCCAGCAGGTCCGGGTGGTGCTGCAGGACCAATTGTCTTCACCTCTGAAGACGCGATTGCATGGGCTAAGAAGGGGAAGAAGGTCATCCTGGTCCGTGAGGAAACCAGCCCTGAGGACATCGAGGGCATGCGAGCTGCGACCGCCCTGCTCACAGCCAGAGGGGGGATGACAAGCCATGCCGCTCTGGTCACAAGGGGATGGGGCAAATGCTGCATAGTTGGAGCAGCCGACCTTCAAGTCGATCCTTACCAAAAGAGGGTGACAATAAAGGGCAAGGTCTTCCATGAGGGCGATATACTGACTCTCAATGGCACACAGGGTCTCATCTACGATACTGAGTTGCCCATGATCGACTCGACCCATAATCCCAGGCTTCAGCAGTTCATGGGACTTGTTGACAAATATCGTCGCATTGGTGTACGTGCCAATGCTGACACACCTGAGGATGCGAGGAAGGCTCTCGAGTTCGGCGCAGAGGGGATTGGACTCTTCCGGACCGAACACATGTTCTATGGCACAGGAAGCGAGGAACCACTCTTCTTACTCAGAAAGATGATCCTCAGCCAGACCAAGACGGAGCGCCTCGATGCTCTCAACGAACTTGCGCCATACATCAAAAAGGATGTGAAGGACACGCTCGCTGTCATGGATGGGCTGCCAGTGACAATTCGGTTATTGGACCCACCCCTGCATGAGTTTGTTCCACAGAGCAGGGTTGGCCAGGAACGACTGGCAAATGCTCTTGGGATTGAGCTCGATGAGGTCAGGAAGCGCGGTGAGGCTCTCCATGAGAATAACCCAATGATGGGACACAGAGGCGTCCGACTGGGCATCACCTACCCAGAGATCTACGAGACCCAGGTTCGGGCAATCTTCGAGGCTGCCATTGAACTGATGAACGAGGGCAAGACGGTCAAGCTTGAGATCATGATCCCGGTCACGGTCGGAGCTGCTGAACTCCAGGCCATGAAGATGGTTGTTGACAAAGTCTACGAAAAGGTCAAGCAGGAGAAAGGCGTCAACATTGATTTTCTCTATGGAACAATGATTGAGCTACCACGTGCCTGCATGCGAGCTGGTGACATGGCTCAGACCGCCGAGTTCTTCTCCTTCGGCACGAACGATCTCACTCAGATGGGCTTCGGTTTCAGTCGTGATGACATCGATAGCTTCCTGCCGGAGTACTTGGAGCGCCATCTATTGAGGAACGACCCCTTCCAGAGCATCGACAAGCGAGGAATAGGTGGGCTCATGCAGATTGCGATTGAGCGGGGCAAGAAGACACGTCCTGACATCAAGCTTGGTGTCTGTGGTGAACACGGAGGCGATCCGCGGTCTGTGGAGTTCTTCCACCAGATTGGTCTCGACTATGTGTCATGCTCCCCGTTTAGATTGCCCATTGCGCGACTTGCCGCAGCACAGGCAGCAATCAAAGAGGAACAGGCAGAGAAATAGACAAGGAAAAGTTGACCGGAGACGATGTCTCCGGCATCTCTTCTTTTTTCCCAATCTCTTCTCACGATGTGACCATCATAGAGAGAAACACTGTCAGCAGTGTAAACAATAAAGTGTGGGACGCAGATGATATAAGGGAATAGGAGAGTTAAGGTGCCTATCTAACAGCGTGATGACAGGAGTCTCAGGCGGGAGATAAGCAATGAGTTCTGAAATTGTCTGTGACTATTGCGGGAAAGAGATGGCGCCCAAAGAGCGTGTAAAGTGTCCTGAATGCAAAGTTGTTGTTCACTCAATGTGCTACAATTCCCATTTCAGCACAGAACATCCGACAAGGCGTGGCGTGAGCCATGGGAGTGGTACCCGGAGCGACGAAAATCCAGAGCGACCAACATGGGCGGAGTGCTACTTGGAATTGCTGTGACAGCTGTTGCAATGATGCTACCAAATCCGATTCTGATCATCGTGGGCATTATCATTCTCTGTGTCACTGCATGTGGTGCATTCTACGAGTATTGAGCCATGGGGACTCGCAGCATGCGTGCTCTTGCCGGAGTTGTGCGTGCATTGTACAGCTCACAGCCTTTAAATGCCACCAACTTGGCTCAGCACAAAGCATAGGATGAATGTGCTTGTTGGCACGACAACTTCAAAAGGTGAACAACATGACCAAGCGCATACTGGTAACAGGGAGCTACGGGCAGATCGGCACCGAGCTTGTTGCTGCGATGAGGAAGAAGTATGGTGGCGACAATGTTGTCGCTACTGGGAGAAAGAAGCCTCCTGAGATCCTGAAGAAGGATGGACCCTACTATCAGCTGGACGTTCTCAATACTGGTCAGCTGCATCAGTTGCTTGTGGACCTCGATATTGACATCATTGTTCACAATGCCTCGGTCCTCTCAGCAGTTGGCGAGAAGAATCCACAGCTGGCATATAGAACAAACGTGGAGGGCTCCTACAATGTCTTGGAGGCAGGGCGAATTCTCAAACTTGACCAAGTCATGATTCCAAGCTCAATTGCGGCGTTCGGTCCCTCGACTCCAAAAGAGAACACACCGAATGACGTGATCATGCGCCCAACAACGATGTATGGTGTGACCAAGGTCTTCATCGAACTCCTTGGAGAGTACTACACTCAACGCTTTGGTGTTGACTTCCGGTCTCTTCGCTATCCAGGAATCATTAGCTCCGAGGCGCTACCGGGTGGTGGCACTACTGACTATGCAGTGGAGATCTTCTACGAGGCACTCAAGAACAAGAGATACACATCGTTCCTCGCCAAGGACGCGGCACTACCCATGATGTACATGCCAGACTGCATAAAGGCCACCATTGATCTCATTGAGGCTGACGCAAGCAAGCTCAAACATCGTAGCTTCAACGTAACTGCAATGAGCTTCACACCTGAGGAGATCGCCGCCGAGATAAAGAAGCATATCCCGGAGTTTGAGATTGACTACAAGCCGGACTTCAGGCAGCAGATTGCTGAATCCTGGCCTAGGTCTATTGACGACAGCGTCGCTCGTGAAGAGTGGGGCTGGCAACCCGATTATGATCTACCAGCAATGGTCGAAGATATGCTCAAGAAGTTGTCAAAACGACTTGGTACGAAGTACTGAGACGAGTGCCCAGTTGGGGCGCTCATCCCAATACACGTGTGGATGAACGATCCCACATCATGGGCTCAGA
>JAGSHP010000435.1 GCA_029855925.1 Candidatus Thorarchaeota archaeon
CTGATACTGACGTCACCATTCTCACAAAGGAGACTCTCTCGGCTCATCGCAGACCCGGTGTGACTATGGCATTTAGGTCAGTATCCGTCAGTGATCTCTCCATTCCAGACTGGTCACCAGAGGCTCTATCCAATCGTGGGATCGAACTTCGCCAAGGAGTTACAGTCGTAGGAGGTGACACCTCTCGCAAGGAGATACTTGTCAGCAGTGGTTCACGCGAGGAGAAGTTGGCCTATGACAAGTTGATTCTGGCAACTGGCGGTCGTC
Organism: Candidatus Thorarchaeota archaeon; assembly: GCA_029855925.1. Lineage (GTDB taxonomy): Archaea > Asgardarchaeota > Thorarchaeia > Thorarchaeales > Thorarchaeaceae > B65-G9. The sequence goes on from JAGSHP010000435.1 coordinate 268, forward strand.
CTGCTCTGCCCAACTTGCCGGGAGTCGACCTCGATGGCGTATTCACCGTACAGAACCTATCTGATGCTCAGAGAGTTGCAGAGGCGCTTGAGAGATCGGAGTCGGTTGTCGTCATTGGTGCGGGATTTAGCGGTCTCGAGGCTGCGGAGCGCCTCTTGGAGCTTGGGAAGGAAGTGCATCTTGTGGTGAGGTCGCGTCTCTTGAGGCGTCTTCTCGAGCCATCCATGAGCGATGAACTGACCTCCCGTCTTCCATCACATCTAGATGTTCACGTTGGGAAGAGTCCAACTCGCGTGAACGGCACTGACCGTGTTGAGGGTGTTGCATTTGATGGGGATAAGATCAAAGCTGACATGGTTCTGTTCATGACAGGTGTTCGTCCTGAGACCACCCTTGCCAAGAGTCTTGGCTTGAAGATCGGAGATCTGGGTGGAATCGTTGTGGATGAGCATATGGCCACATCAGCCCCCGATGTCTATGCTGTTGGTGACTGTATAGAAACCCGTGATTTTCTCACCGGCAAACCAATTCTGCTGCCAGTCGGGAGCGCTGCAGCCCGAGCAGGGAGGCAGGCAGGCATGGCCGCGATTGGTCGGGACAAGGTCTATCCAGATGTGACTCTGCGATTCCAATACGACCGCATCTTCGGTACCGAGATTATCACCGCGGGAGCATCGACAACGCAAGCGTCTGATCACGGTGTCAAGACAAGTGTTGAAACACTGTATGACCCTGCAGAGTACACGCGCATTGCACTCGTGGTCGACCACCAGAGACGGCTCATTGGTGGTCAGGTATTGTCCGCTCGGATGGCCTCTCGACTGGGCTTTCAGATTCTGAACCGCATTGATGAGCAGGCGAGGCTGGATGAACGACCACTTAGCAAATTCAGGCATGACGAGTTCAAGGCAATCTTGGAGGAAACTCTAGGCCCAATTGATGCAGCTCAGTGACAGACTACTCAATCTCGGGTGGGGAGCCTCTGTCCTCAACTGGGACCTCCCACTCGTCCTGTCTTACCCTTCTTCTTCCTCCTCGTCTCTTTCCGAAGCCAAACTTGATAGTGGCTACATAGCATAGTCCAATCACGACGATGAGAAGTAGACCGCCCATCACAGTCGTGATGAATTGGTCGTCCGCAGCCTGAACTGGGACAAGAACAGTCCTCTCATATGTCCGCATGTTCCCAGACGAGTCTGACGCCACTACACGAATGCTGTAGAATCCGCCAGTGTCAAGAACGAAGTTCGTTGAGAACTTGTATCCGTAAGCTGATTCAACATCACTTGAGACGTTAGTTCCGTCAGGTTTGGTGATCTGGATATCCACAGACTGTAGGTCCTCATCAAATACATATGCTGTGATATTCGCAGTATCACCGATCCGCCCAGTCTCGAAGTCAACGCCATAGATCCTTGGTGCTGACGGGATTAGAGAATTGGCGAGGTTGCTAACAAGCTGAAGATTGTCTGCATCATTCTGCGTGGCTTCACTGAGCACATCATCATAGAGTGTAGAGC
>JAGSHP010000162.1 GCA_029855925.1 Candidatus Thorarchaeota archaeon
CGGGGAGACGACAAAAGGACATTGCAAAGATGCTTGGAATAACGGAGCCTGCTGTTTCGCAGTACAAGCTTCGCAAGTCTGAGACCACAAGATCAAGAGGCGACACCATACAGTTTCCAAAAGAGATGATCCCGCACATCAAGAAGGCTGCTGAGCGAATCATGGAGTCTTGGGACGCTCATTCAGGCGACCAGGCTGAAGCAGTATATGAGGACATGACTCGAGAGATCGTCCACCTCATCAGAATACTTCGTGATGCGGGAGTGATCTGCGAAGTGCACAAGCAACAGGCTCAGCACGTCTCAGACGATTGTCACGCATGCATTGACTGATGAAGGATGTCCAAGGAACCTATCGCACTATCGTCGACCTTCTTCCGGGAGCCGCACTCAGTGATCGTGTCTCATGCAAGGATTCTACAGTCCAGGGCCTATGGAATGAGACTCTAAGAAACACACCCGACAATCACGACTTCTCCAACAATCTCCATCAATGCTGAATGACAATACAAGTTAGATATTTGGGAAGACCCAAACAATATATAGCACATGTGTCGCCGACACAATGCGTTGCAAGAGTGTGAAAACTCATGACTGGTGGGATTCTGGTCGACCAGAAGGACTGCATTGCGACAGTCACAATCAATCGTCCCGAGAAGCTGAACGCGGTCACTTACGAGATGCTTCGTCAGTTTGAGAAGATGGTCTCGTCCTTGGTGAACGACCCTAGTGTGTTCATTGTCATTTTCACCGGTGCCGGCAACAAGGCGTTCAGTGCCGGATTTGATCTGGAAACCGTGAAGGGACTGAAGAAGACTGAGTATCGAGAGTTCTTCAAGCTGCTCGAGAAGGTCGTCTCGATCATCAGAAACTCTCGCAATGTAATCACGATTGCAGCGATCAACGGATACGCCGTTGGGTTTGGGGCAATAATAGCCTCGGCATGTGACTTTCGGTTCTTCTCGGACAATGCGGCATTCAAACTGCCAGAGATTGACATCTCGATATTTCCGGGCATGGGTGCAATAAGCGGACTGATGAGAATTCTACCAATCTCAAAGGTCAAGGACATCATCCTCACGGGGCGAACAGTACCTGCTGGAGAGGCAAAGGACATCGGAATCGCAGACAGAATATTCAATCAAGCGGACCTGATGAAGGAGACCATGGACTTTGCGGAGGAACTCGCAAAGAAGGACCGCCGAATCGTTCTCAGGTCCAAGAATCTCATTGACTCCATTGCCGGACGCGAGTTCTCAGAGGCCATAGATGTTGAAATGGTCTTCACGGATGAGTGGCTTCGTGAGGTTGAAGAGCCATAGACTGTCTTGACTAGCAAAGTAGATGCCAGATATCATTAAATTGGGGCGTGGGTTGAATAGGTCTATCCCTCTTAAGAGGAGAAGAGTCACTGTGCCGCCCTTTGGAACAACGGACATCATCCGCGACGCCATCTTAGTGATGGATTCGAGTGTAGTAATCTACACGTCACTCTTTGGTCTGGTATTGCTGGCAAAGTGGTTTCACAGTCCCGTCAAGAGATGGACTGATGCCACGTTCAGCTGGGCTCTGTTCATGTTCGGAATGGCATTGAACAGTTTCTTCTTCATCCTCTCGGACTTTGTATTCACCACTGAACCACTGCTATCGATCACAACACGACTTGGATACCTTTTCATCATGATCGCGTTGCTCGCGCTCTTCCTTGCGATGGAGAGAATTGTACCATACTTGCCCAGGAACAGGGTCTCAGCATTTGGGCTGATAATAACAATCGTCACCATCTTCATACCCTATGAGATGCTGACGGTCATGGCCCTGTTGTCAAGTCTGACAACTCTATTGGTTCTCTGTGTCTTCTTAATCTATGCAATCAGAAACACTACTGGAGGCGTAAGACACAGCATGGAACTAATATTTATTTCATTTTTTATCGGCTTTCTCGGATTCGTAGGGCGAAGCGACTTTGCGTACTACAATCTTGGACAGGGGGTCTACACCTTTGCAGCACTCCTTCTAGTAATTGGTCTCGTCATTATGGGTGTCACTGTAATCTATGCACCCTCACTTGACGAGCTGGACTGGTACAATCAAATGGTCGAGCTATATGTCATTCACTACAGCGGACTATTACTGGTTCATCACTCGTTCAAGAAGTCGGCTATGGCAAATGAAGACCTCACGGCAGCAGGAGTTACAGGAATACAAGCAATGTTCAAGGAGATATTGAATAGCCCTGCAGGATTCAGTAGTATCTCCATTGGCAGTCTGCATATCCTATTTGACCATGGAAAAGGGTTCACAACTGTCCTTATCGTTCAGCAGCCATACAGGATACTGTTTGATAAGATAAGAGAATTCACGCAGCAGTTTGAGATCATGTACTCGGATGCCTTGGAGAGGAACTTTGTTAATGCGGTTGACATTGACCGTGCGACTAGGGCTGTCGAAGAGGCTTTCAGAGAGAAGTGAACTGGTCAGTTGTGAGTCCTGTAAAACAATGTATAGCGCTTCTGCCGATTCTGCGTATCAGACGGGTTTCTGGCAACACCATTGAAGTATTGCAGAAGACATCCTAAGAGAGGCAAGATCGCTCACCAAGGTGCAGGTCGTTAAGATTAAAGGCAGGTGGGAGAGAATAGAGCACAGGGGATTATCATGGAAAGAAAGATCATTTCAACGAACAATGCACCGAAGGCTATTGGACCCTACTCGCAGGCAGTGGTCGCAGGAGACTTCATTTTCTGCTCCGGACAAATACCTGCAAGTCCTGAGACTGGAAAACTCGTCACAGGGTCGATCACGATGCAGACTCGTCAGGCGCTCAAGAACATCAGTGAGGTTCTCAAAGCAGCAGGGTCATCAATGGACAGGGTTGTCAAGGTGACAGTATTCCTCCGCGACATGAACGATTTTGGTGAAATGAACGAGGAATATGCCAAGTGGTTCCCAAAGGACCCTCCGGCTCGTGCAGCGGTCCAAGTTGCACGTCTGCCCAAGGACGTGGGCATCGAGATTGAGGCGATCGCTATCAAATAGACAGTCTTGAGCGTTTTTGCAATCAGAATAATCTTTTTGAGCGTTAATATTGTCGTGGAAGCGTAGAGAACTGATAATATTCGTTGGAGCAAAGAAGGATGACAGGCCACACCTCGCAGAATAGCATCGAGCAAATACTTGTTCGAGCTCGGTCGCTTATCTCCAAGGCGAGATACGATGAGGCCCGAAAGACGCTCGAGATGGGTGTGACCCTATACCCGACCAACAAGAATGCTTGGGAACAAATGGTCGCCGTGAACCTAGCTCTAAAGAGACCCAAGGATGCCATAGCGGCTCTTGAACATATCATAAAGATCGACCCGAAGTCCGAACGAGCTTGGACTGACAAGGCGTACCTTCACCTACTACTCAACGAGAGTGAGGAAGGGGAAGAGGCTCTAGAGAGAAGCCTAAGACTTGAACCGCGCAACCAGAGAAAATGGTTGCTTCTATCGAACATTCACATGAGCTCAGAGAACTTCGAGGAGGCAATTGCTGCTCTTGAGAGAGCGATCTTGCTGGATCCGAATTCGGCCACTGCGTGGTACAACTACGGGCTCTGCCACTTTCTGATTGGAGAATACAAAGAGGCTCTTGGCGCCGCTGAGATGGCCTTCGCAATTGACCCTGAGCTGGAATTCTTGGCGGAGAGCTGGTTGAGCATAATCAAGTCCGGGCTCTTTCCTGAGTCTGAAGAGTTCGACATAGTAATAGCGTCGTGATCCAAGCCACTGTCACTGTTCTTCAGACTTTGCCTCTTCTGACGCACTACTCATAGAAGAGCCATTGAGACCCTCCAGCGCCTGGATTTCATTCCGAATGTTTCGCGACTCTTCCTTGAGCTTGAACTTGAGAGCAGTTTCGAGAGCCTGTTTCAGCGCACTCATCAACCGGTCATATTCCTGCTTTCTCTCCTTAGGGTCTAAGATGCCCAGCAGAATCTCTCGCTTCTTGGGCATGACCTGTAGGAGACCATTGATCGCAGAGATAGCCTCTTCGCGGCTTCGCAGCTCCTCAGCCTCTTCGGCATCGGCTGCACTGATGATACGAGATATCTGTTCATAGAGGCGTTGAAACTC
>JAGSHP010000332.1 GCA_029855925.1 Candidatus Thorarchaeota archaeon
CGAGATATCGAGAGAGCCCGCGGTCAGAAGGCAGACATCGTTGCAGTCCCAGAGCTCGTGATAACAGGTTATCCTCCTCAAGACCTGCTCTACGAGAGAGCATTCGTTCGTGCAAACAAGGTGGCATTGGAAGAGATCGCATCACACACGAAGGGTGTTGTTGCAATAGTTGGGTTTGTTGATTACGATGACGACTGGAATCTATACAATGCAGCAGCAGTCTTCGAAGATGGCGTTCTCAAGGCTATCGTTCACAAGACCCTACTTCCCACCTACGATGTCTTTGATGAGGCTCGATACTTCAAGCCAGAGACCCCTGACAAGATTGCACCCGTGTCTGTCATGGTGTCTGGAAGAGAGGTCTCTCTCGGAGTTGAGATCTGTGAGGACTTGTGGGACGAGTCCTATGAGACCAAGGTGACCGACATACTCTGTGAACGCGGTGCTGACGTGATTGTTAATATCTCGTCGTCCCCCTTCTATGTTGGAAAGCGATTCGAACGGGAGCGCTTGGTGACTGCAAAGGCCAAGCATAACGCCACGCCCGTCTTTCTGGTGAATCTTGTTGGCGGTCAAGACGAGCTCGTATTTGATGGTCAGAGCCTTGGTGCCGACTCGCAGGGTAAACTGATTCTACTCGGCCCTCAGTTCGAGGAGGCGCTCATCACAGTGGACCTTGCAGCCGACGGAACCGCTCCGGAGATTTCTCATCCCGAGTATGATCCCATTGAAGAGATGTTCAACGCCTTGGTGCTGGGCGTGCGCGACTATTTCAGAAAGACGGGCTTTGAACGGGCAGTCCTTGGTCTGAGCGGAGGTATCGACTCGTCAGTCACGGCAGTCATTGCTGCAGAGGCTCTCGGGCCGGAGAACGTGATAGGGGTTTCAATGCCCTCGAAGTACTCCAGTGACCACAGCAAGACTGACGCTGAACAGCTTGCCGAGAATCTCGGGATAAGGTTCATCATGTTTCCAATACAGAGGATTGTCGATCAATATCATGAAGTTCTTGGGGAACCCCTGGAAATGATTCGTGCCTTCTATGGGACTGACAGGTCGCAAGAAGACCCTGTAGCTGACGAGAACATACAGCCACGCGTCCGAGGCAACTGCCTGATGGACATATCCAATCGTTTTCGCGACCTCCGCATCCTAGTATTGAACACCGGTAACAAGACGGAGCTTGCACTCGGCTATTGTACTCTCTATGGGGACATGACAGGGGGTGTCGGTGTCATCGGCGACGTGAGCAAACTCGAAGTCTACAAGATCGCTGAATACTACAATCGCCGGGCTGGAAGGGACGTCATTCCCCGAAGCTGTATCACAAAGCGACCCTCTGCTGAACTCAAGGAGGACCAATTCGATCCCTTCGACTTCGATATTGTCAGCCCGCTCGTTGATGAGATCATCGAGGAGCGCCTTGGGCGTGATGAGTTGATAGCAAAGGGCTATCCCCCAGAAATCGTGGAGGATGTCTATTCCCGTATTCGTCGGGCTGAATACAAGCGCTGGCAGGCGCCTCCATGCATCAAGATCACTCGAAAGGCGTTTGGTATTGGCTGGAAGATGCCAATTGTGAACCGATACCGTGGATAGTCTCGGAGTGAATGCTAGCTAGACTTTTATGCCTTAGCTAGATATTTGCATAATTCGCATTCAATCATTAGAGAGGATTTCAATTGGCCGAGCGATTAGGAAAACTGGACCTTGTGTTTCTTGTCGACAATACAGGATCGATGGGTCCTTACATCAATGTGACAAAGAAGAAGATACTGGAGATCATCCGCACGATCACTAAGGAGGAGATGTGTCAACGACTACGTGTTGGTCTTGTGAGCTACCGAGACCACAAACCCGAAGAGAACACGTTTGTCACCCGCACATTCAGACTGACTGACGACGCGAAAGCCATAGAGGCATCTATCCTTGAGATGGCGGCGTCGGGCGGTGGTGACGGTCCTGAGGCAGTCGCAGATGCCCTTTTTGCAGCGAACAAGATGAACTGGGACCGCGATGCTGCCAAAGTGGCAGTTCTGATTGGCGATGCCCCCCCACACGGAGTTGAAGATGGCGACCAATGGTCTGTATGTCCTGCAGGAATCAAGTGGGAAGACGAGTGTAAGAAGGCATTCGATGCAGGCATAGTCTTCCACACAGTCGGCTGCTTTCCTGAGATAGACGGTTATGAGAACGCGGTCCCGACCTTCAAGAAGATCGCCAAGGAAACCAATGGTCAGTTCTTCGCGCTTGACCAAGCTGAGGCACTTGTAGAACTCATCACCGGAATTGCAGTTGAGGAGATTGACAAAATCTCGATACAAGAGTCAATCCTCGCGGAGCTGGGCATAGATATTGATAGTGCCAGTCCCGAGGCCCTAGACTCGGCGGACGTCGATGCTCTTGTGAGTGGACTAGGACGTAAGGGCGTCAAACGTCGAGTGGTCATGGCAAGTCGTGCAGAGTCTCCGTCTGAGGCACAGAAAGTCGAGTTGGCGGAGGCCGAGGTCTCTGAGGACGACGTGCGAGAGGCACTTCGCCAGATCCGGAAGAAGATGGGATAGTCCACTCGTATGCCTCACTAGAGGCAGCTACTGGTAAATGCAAGCATATGTTGCAAATGCCCATAATCTATCTTCATTTACTACATACCTCTCATGAGAGAGGTGAATCATAGCATTGGAATCGATCCTGATAATCGTCGCCTTCGTGTTAGTCATGGTTCTCTACTTGCTCGGAGTGGTCTACGCCCTCCCGAATACTGATGCGTGATGCTCAGCGTGGAGAGAACCGTTAGGCATGAAGAGAAGTAAAGTGGTCAGGTCCACAGAACTTGTTTGGTAGGAGGGGGAGTTATGGGGGCATGATGCAAAAGCAGGTTCTGCAGACTTCTGACCACGAAGATATATGAGTCATTCATCCTAAATAAGGACTACTCTTACGGATTAGTAACTTGATTACTTCGGCAACATATAGGCTAAAAACTTGCCACTGTGTAACATATATTTAGTCTTTGGGCAAAGGACGAAGCTGTCGGAGAGGAATCTCGGCAAAGTAGTCGTGACCGCAAGAGCAGCTGAGTTTGACGGACCACTTCTTTGGTAGAGGGACATCAAACTCCTCAACGTAGTCTGAAAGACTCTCACGGATCCCATCAATGA
>JAGSHP010000262.1 GCA_029855925.1 Candidatus Thorarchaeota archaeon
CGTTGTGAAATTGTGAATACAATATCCTTGGCGTGCATTGGTTCATCAAAGGATCAAATCCTTACGTCCTTTGATGGAAGACTCCGACGACAAACTGCAATGCTATCTGCACAGTTTCCGCTTTATAACATAATGTATGTATCATACATTCTGCACGTGGTCTGATTGTCGTGTCGTCCGCATCCATACTCGCAACTGAGAGGACATCAGGGCCGCAGATGTGTAGTGCGTTTGGCTCAGGGAGTCACGAGGACCCTTTGATTTAAGAGGCGGAACGCCTCACCTACCTCACGCCACTCGCTGCCAGAGAACTGGTGACATGAATGGATCTCGACGACAGTATCGTACCAAGAGTAGCAAACAAGTACCTGAGGGAGATTCTCGACAGGGGCATGAGAGATGCCCGTGATGCCGCTCAGGGAAAATCAATTCCTGATGGAGAGGGTTTGTTTGGCGAGAGCCGGCAGTTTGTTGCCTTTCAAGTCATCAGAGCGGCAAAGAAAGAGCCCGATGTTCTTGATGAGGCACTGGCCGCGAATGCCGTGCTCGAACTGATTTTGCTCGGACGAACGTCACGGATCAGCAAGGACCAGTTCATCAATGCCGCGACTCTGCTGGTCTACGGTCTCATCTTTGGACTATACAATAAGGATGACCTGAGGCATGCCTATAGATTGTCACTCACCACGAAGTATTCTCATAAAGACATTGAGCAGTGGCTCCGCAAGGCAATAGTTGTGATCTCGGTCGCTGAGGGGCATGAGGGACGCGAGCTGTTGAGCAGAATCAGGGAGTGGATCGAGTTCCTTGGGACCCCTCTCTGGCCGCCTGAGATGTTCGTCGAACCCTGCAATGAGCTCGGGATAGACATCTCAGACATTCTTCAAGAAGAAGACTACAGACTTGTGACCACACTTCGAAAGTACAAGGACTATATAGAAGAGGCGGTGAGCAACAAGACCTACGAGTCCGTTCGAAAGCTCACACGAGAATGGCTGCCTGATGGCATCTCCCGTAAGGTGCATCGAATCTACCGAGCACGGGTCAATGCCGAGGCTCAGAAGCTCGTGAGCCCAGAGATGACCGTGGCTGATGCAATCGAGGCGGTCAGCAGATACTACGATCAGGTTGGGTTCAAATCACACGATGGCACAGTTCTCCCCGTGCGCCTGCAGGACCTGCCCAATCCTCCGCCAATCGAGGCGATGGACCCGGCCCTGTTTGAGATGATCCCCCAGGGGCTGAGAGTAGGGCTCATGTCCTCGGTCGCCTACTCCTCAAAGATTACGCGGATTGAGATCCTATTTCTTGGAGGACCAAGAATCGGCCACAGTGGCATACTGATCAAGACGAACACGGGAGGGATACTTCTTGACTACGGTCTCTCGGTGGCCAATCAGAGAATGCCATGGTGGGAACCGGAACTTGAGATGATTGACACGGTGCTGGTCAGCCATGCACACCTGGACCACGTCGGTGGGCTTCCTATACTCTATGACAAGTTCGAGGGCAAGTGGTGTTCCACTGGTCTCACAGCAGCAATATCACGACTACTACTTGAGGACGCTCTGAATGTGGGAACGCCTCTGCCACCTAGGAAGAGAGATCGAACAGACCTCGTTTCACGCTATAATCGCCGCAACATTGACAGAGCAATTAGAAGTCACGTTCCGCTCGAGATCGGAAAGAGCAGTGAGGTCGCTGCTGGCGTCGTCGTCACACCAATCGCCGCATCTCACATTCCGGGTAGCGCTGCATTCCTGATCGACATTGAGGGCGTACAGATTCTCTACACCGGTGACTTCAATCTTGACCAGTCGCTGATTCTCCCCGGTGCGAACCTGCCAACAAAGGCAGACTATGTGATGTTCGATGGGACCTATTGGGGTCGCGAGGACTTTGACAGAACCTACGTACTTCATCAGATGGAAGAGATAGTGCAAAACCACGGACCAGTAATAATCCCGGCATTTGCCGTGGGCAGGTCACAGGAGATGCTGGTCCTACTTGAGAAGATCGGAGCGACTCAGGTCAGAAATGTGATCGTTGCAGGACTCGCGGAAAAGGTCACAAAGATCTCAGGGTTCGAGGGCCACTGGAGCGCTCTCAAGACTGGGAAGGTGTCCCTCCAAGAAGATGACATCCTAGTGGCAGGGGGTGGGATGATGAATGGCGGACTGGCAAAGGAACACTTCGAGCTGCAGAGGGACAATCCTAATGCAGCACTTGTTCTGTGCGGTTACCTGGCACCACGCACACCAGGTTGGAACCTGCTTCATGGCTATGAGAAACACAAGTGCCGGGTCCAGTATGCAAGGCTCAGCGCACACTCATCAGCCTCCCGACTCCAGGACTTTGCAAAGGAGTTCACGGGCAAGCGAATCATGGTGCACACTCCCGTGGAGAGATCGCCCCGTGGAATTAAGATTCCCAGACCGGGAGAACGAATTGTGATAAAACCGTAGCTCAGGCAACAATATCGAGAACGCCACGCAAGACCAACTTGGGAGCAACAAACTTCATGGGAGCCAGACTGATCTCCGGTATCTTCCGTACAACATCCTCCATCGAGGTCGAGCCATCGCATAGTTCGACGAACTTGACAACTGGGGGCCCGTAGATCTTCTGCAGGTCGGGTGGCACATCCCGCCTCTTCACGAACACCGTGCGCGGGGTGACATCAACATGGAAATCGATCCAGCCGTACTTTGCCAGAATCTGAAGGCAACCAAGGACAACTTCTCTCGGCATGTCCAGACCTCTCACCACTCCCCCAACAGTGGTGTTTCCTGCAACGGACGTTCGCACCTCAACAATCGCCTTTCCGACCTCGCGATTCTTGAACGGCAGTGGTTTGCCAGCCTCCTTCGAACGGACATTATAGTCAAGTCCGACCTCCCATATTGGGAAGAGCGACAGTACCTTGAAGATTGAGGTCTCGAAGATTGTTGGGTCGCCATCCCATTCGTCCCAGACATCAGCGTACATTGCCTCCATGTCTCGAAGAATTGAGGCCATCGCCTGTCTGGTCTCAGTCTCACGTGACGCATTCGTCACGGTCACTGCGATGAGGAAGTTGGCAGACTTCTCAACCATGATCAGGTTTCCTTCGTGCTGGATGGTCTCCAGAGCGTCGGTCTTGGAATCGTCCTTCTGAGTGGTGTCTATGCCACTGAATGAGTCGAGTGCGGATATCAGAGACGCGACCGATTGCCCGTCGACGTGAGAGTCATCCTTGTAATTGAACTCGAAGGCAACAAGTGGCAACCGGTTATGATGGACAAGGACCATCAGATGCAGAAGCTCCGATTCTGTGTATTCGACTGTTTCGGACACGCTCTCAGACTGGGTACCTGACACGGGCGTAGTATTATCTGTCGATGCACTTAGTTCTAGGA
>JAGSHP010000436.1 GCA_029855925.1 Candidatus Thorarchaeota archaeon
ACTCAACATTGGCTATGACACAATCATCGACAGTGTTGAAGTCGTCGACACTTACACGGTCGCTTTCCATCTCAAGATCCGCTTCGCTCCGTTCTTGCAACTGATGGCATGCGCAGCCTCTTACATGGTTGACCCAATGTATGCCCCCAAGGACGAACTTGTCGGGTTCACTGAGGGCAACGTGCGTGCCAGTCACCCACTTGGTCTTGGTCCCTACACTCTTGCGAACTGGACCCGAAGTGGTGGCAAGGACGTCGAGATGAGACTTGAGGCGAATCCGTACTATTGGAATGCTGCCGCAGGTCTGCCCAAGACTAAGACCATCGTCATCAAGATGTACTCCGATGCAACCTCACTCGGTCAGGCTATTGCCTCCGGTGAAGTCGACATCGCCTACCGTCAACTCACTGCTCAACAGATCCAGAGCTTCAGGACCAACGCCCAACTTCGTGTCTGGGAAGGTATTGGCGCTCAGATCCAGTACATGTGCTTCCAACAGCGCATCTACCCCTTCAATATCACTGACATTCGAAGAGGTATTGCCGCTGCTCTGAACAAGACCCACGTCACTGAGACCGTGTTCCTCGGTATGGCTGAGCCACTGCACAGCATCATACCCAAGGGAATGGCTTACCACAAGGACACCTTCAACAAGTACGGCGAGGCTAACTACACGTACACTCGTGAGATGCTCGCCAAGTACGGCTACAACGAGACCCACAAACTATCCTTCGAACTGTGGTACGAGACCAGCGGACACTATCCACAGAGCGCAGAACAGGCTGCTGTCTACAAGAGCGATCTTGAGGCGAGCGGTGTCATCTCTGTCACTCTCAAGGGTGCAGACTGGGCTACCTATCGAAGCTACAGAAATGCCGCTACGATGCCCGTCTACATCTATGGATGGTATCCAGACTACATTGATGCCGACAACTACGCATTTCTGCCATTTGCCAGTTGGCTGAACATGGGCTACAACGAGACGTACCCAGCGGGTGGAGTACAGCAGTACAACCTGTGGATGCAGGGTCGGAGCGCAGCGACTGACGCGGCCCGACAGGAAGCATACTATGAGTTGCAGGATCTGCAGGCTGACGAGGTCTCGATGATTCCGCTGTGGCAGAGTCAGACGACGGCAGTGACCCGTCTGTACATCCATGGTGTCGTACTAGACATCACGGTGAACTGGCGTCACTGGTTGCTATATGTCGGACCTGATGCGACGACTGGACCATAAGAAGAACAACACGAGTCTTTAGAGGGAGTCTGAAGGACTCTCTCAAGGCTCTTTTTTATTATTTAAGCTTATAAGGGAACGAGAAATCAGGAAGGACGGCTGAACGGAATGTCTTTGCGATCATACATAGTGAGTCGGGTACTACTCACGATACCGATGATAATGTTGCTACTTACGATTGTGTTCATCATACTACGAATCATGCCGGGTGATCCTGCACTGCTGCACTTTGAGAAGAACGTGGACCCGGCGGTACTGGCGTCGTTCAAGGCGCGGCTGGGGCTGGACAAGCCGCTGGAGCAGCAGTACTTTGACTATCTGACGGGCGTGTTCAGATTCGACTTTGGGCTGTCCATGCAGGACTTTCAGCCCGTGAGCACGCAGATTGCGGCTCGCTTTCCAGCCACTCTCGAGCTGACCGTCTACTCGATGGCATACGCCGTAATTCTAGGAGTGTTCCTGGGCGTGAAGAGTGCAAAGAGTTACGGCACGGTCAAGGACAACTCCATTCGCACGTTTGGGATTGTCACCTACGCCATTCCCGTCTTCTTTCTCGGAATGGTACTTCAGATGATCTTTGGGATCTGGCTGGGCGTGCTTCCCACAGGAGGGAGATACAGCGCGCGCCTCACACCCCCGCCCACGGTCACGGGTCTGTACACGATCGACAGTCTACTGGCAGGCGACCTCTTTGCCTTCATCACGTCGGTGAGGTATCTCATTCTGCCAACTGTGACCCTGGGGACGGTACTGTGTGGAATATTCATTCGGCTGACTCGGACGAACATGTTAGAGACGCTGCGTCAGGACTTTGTGGTCGCAGCACAGGCACGGGGTCTCACCGACAACTCCGTGACGTATCGCTACGCTCTCAAGAACGCTTTTCTGCCCATTTTGACAATGATCGGGCTGCAGTTCGCAGCACTGCTTGCGGGGGCGGTGCTGACAGAAACGACGTTCAGTTGGGACGGACTTGGGACGTACCTTGTTGACAGAATAAGTCGGCGTGACTACACTGCGATCCAGGGGACGGTTGTGTTCTTTGGGATTCTGGTCACGCTGGTGACTCTGATCATGGACATACTGTACGCGTATCTCGACCCGCGGATCAGACTCTAGGAGGCACCGCCACAATGTCAAAGAAACTAACCAGTGGAATCTTCTTCAGCCTTGAAACGATCGAGCGGACCGTGGAGGGAAAATCTACAAAGTGGCGTATCGCCTTAGCTCTCTCCATCATCTTCACAATCATAGTTCTTGTGGGTCTGTTCGGACTGGCGGCACATGCCAATAGTGGCATCGGCATACCTGTGACCATTGTCACGCTTGTCGTGGGAATCACTATCTTCATCGGTCGACGGGTGCAGTTCTTTCTTGTCTCGAGTCAGAGGGTCCCGAAGAGGTTTGGAGTGCCCGTCTTTATCGGCATTGCGTTACTTGCGACTCTCGTTCCTGTCGGAGTTGGAGCGTTTTTGCTCCCTACAGAACTCGCCTCGCTGGCTCTTGCATTTATTGTTGGCAGTGCGATGATCGCCGCCTTCTTCTTCCTAGCCTTTGAGGTGTATCCTATTCTCAGTGACAGGGGACCGCCTGGTCTCATCACGCTCAGCGGTCTGCTCATTGTCTTTGCGATCGTCTACATGACCGCGGTGTCCAAGTTCATTGTGCCCTATGACCCGTTCACGCTCAACGTCGGACCGCTTCTTGCTCCCCCGTCGGATGCGTTCCCCTTTGGCACGACCTCGCTTGGTCAGGACCTTCTGAGTAGAACGATTGCCGGCGGTTCAATCATGCTCCAGGTGGCGATCCTGTCTGTTATCATCTGTTTCTCGATTGGCGTGCCCATCGGTCTCATCGCATCATACTATGGTGGGGCTCTGGATCGCGTGGTGTCACTGGTCATGGACAGCATATTTGCCCTACCGGGTCTCGTGC
>JAGSHP010000074.1 GCA_029855925.1 Candidatus Thorarchaeota archaeon
AATGGTATTCCAGGAGCACCAACACGTGTCGTTGTATTCTCCAGAATGTTATAGCTCCACCCTCCTGCTGGATAGATGGAGTGTTGAGGCGCGTCCTCAAGAACAGACTCTAGTATTGCAATATGACTGGAGGCGTTCAGCTCGTCCAGGGTGATAAGCCGTTGGTTGACAAGCTTCCTTACATGCGTGTTTTCATTGTAGAGTATGTCAACAAATAAGACATCATAGTCGGTCTCGTTAAAGAACGTGAAGTAGACAACCTCATGACCAATGGGGGGTGGCACCAGCCATGTGCTGCTTATGTTATCCGAGCTGCTCAGGTTCTCTGGGATCAATTTATAATTAGTAAGGAAAGCAAGAGACACCATATGAGCAAACTGGGCAATAGATGCAGTAAATGACTCGTTCTCTAATAGAAAGGCGTAGTCTTCAGTATTGTTGAGAAATGATGTAATATCGGCAGACGAATAGGTATAGCTCTGCCCATGAAGTGTAACATTACACGAGACTGTACTGCCCTCATCCTCCGCTGTCCCGACCGAATTACGAAACAAGAAAGAGTTCCCCTCCAGGATGGTCTTGGGTCCCCTCATGGCAAAGAATCCGCTTATCAATACACACAGAATGATCGTGGACCAGAACCAAAGTCTTCTGTTAGCAGAAATCATCGTTCACGGCCTCCCTAATAGTTATTCGGACCACTATAGTCGACCTCATAATTTAGATCGCCATTGGTAGTGCCAGTGGACCATTTGCCAAGACTTGATTTGTTGCGGACCGTTGATTGTAAGTTGGATGAAGTGGAACATGCAGTCCTGAGTCCGCCCACCAACGGCAGTGGGCACAGTTGATTGAGGCTCGTTTCACTCTCTACGTCAAGCCTCAGTATCAGACTGGGGTCAGACGTATTTAGGTCCATATCACGAAATGTCCATAGAGGTCCAACTTTTCTACAGCTGCCTGCAACCCTACAGAGGCCTAGCTCAGTATCTTGAAGGACCAGAGGCAGGGGCCGCATTCTTGGTGGGTCCATGTGCTCTTGGCTTAACAGCTCAGCACTAGCTCCTCTGGAAGTTTGAGGACCTGCTAGAATAGATACTGACGGACGCATTGAGTCATTCAACGGTTCGGGACCATCGTTGGTCTGTGATTGAAGAGCCGTCGACGCCGAGAATGGCATGACCCAGAGAGGCAGCAGCATGACAATCATCAACAAGACAGTTTCAAGATCCTACGGTTCTGACGACCGAACGACCTAGGCTCACTCGTGCACGCACTGCATTTCCCGATAACTCCATCTCACGCATGAGATTTCCTTCCTTGTCCATCTTCTTGAGCAAATGTGTATAAACATTACTTTCCTTCTGGCCGCCTCAGTATCACTTTCAGATAGAGTACATAAGCGCCTACCAAAATAGGTCCAAGAATTTCCAGCTCCTCTGCAGCTGCTTGCAACCCAGCAGAACCACAGTGGTCAGGGGATTGTATGTGTGAACGAAATCGGATCGTCGGGTCGGAAACATCTTTTTGTTCGCAGCCATCGTGGCGACATTTCCATGGGATTCGACTCGGATCGTTTCGTGAACAGTACGTTCCGGAACACACGCATATCTCTGTACAACTCTTGTGTAGATGTTTGCCACCTCTGCGAACGGTGTTTCCAAGCCGTACAGGTAATTCAAACGAATTGAGGTCTTGAACACTGGAGTCGTCACCACGAGCTACAGAAAGAAATGATTAGTATACTTCAAAGTAAATTACTTGGGAGTAAACAATGTTCACAGACCCGGAGGCCGAGATTGATCTTCTTGAAGAGAGTCTAAGAATCAACTAGGCTGGGTTCATGGTCCTGTATGGGAGAAGAACAATTGGAGATTGTAACATCATGCCTTTGAAACCATGACGATCATGACTCTATCATCGACACTGCAGGCACTTGGAATAGGAGAGTGTGCCTTCGGAATATCTATATGTGAGCGTCAATCCACTGCGCCCAGCATAGCATAACCTATCACATGCATGAGGTAGTCAATATGCACTTTGAAGAGTCTGAAGATGAGCGAATGTTTCGTGCGGCGGTGCGCGAGTTCGCACAGAAATATGTCGCTCCTGCTTGGCAGGATTATGATCGTAATCATGAGATCCCGCGAGATCTCATCAAGAAAATGGCTGAGATGAACCTCTGGGCTCCAACCGTCTCCGAGGAGTACGGCGGCGCCAACATCTCCTGGGTCATGGCATGCATTGCGGCAGAGGAGCTGGCTCGGGCTGACCTGTCCATCGCACTCCCAGTCATGTACCTCGTCGAGGCATCATGGACTGCTGTCTTTGACAAATACGGTACCGACGAGGCAAAGTCCGAGATCCTCCCTCGCGTCACCAGCGGTGACCTGTTCTTCGGAATTGCCACAACTGAACCCACTGGCGGTTCCGACCTCGTCAACTCCACCAAGACCATCATCAAGCCCAAGGGCGATAACTTCGTCATTAACGGTGAGAAGGTCTACATCTCTGGCGTCAGAGAGTCTGAGAAGTACGGCGGCGTCTACTGGCTACTCGCTAAGGAGGACCCCAAAGGCGATCACAAATCCTTCACCGCCTCCATACTCCCGCTCAACATGGGCGATGGCCTCCATCCCGGCATCACCACTACCCTCTTCGAGGACATGGGTAGAATGGGCGTCTCCACCGGCGGCTTCAACATCGAGGACGTCGAGATCCCCAAACACTACATCATCGGTGAACGCGGCCGCGGGTTCTATGCTGCAATGGAGGGTTTCTCAAATGCTCGTCTATTAATATCGGCAACTTGTTTAGGTTCTGCAGAAGCGTCCTTCGACATAGGAGTGGACTATGTCAAGCAGCGTAAGCAGTTCGGGCGGCCACTAGCGGCCTTTGAGGGAATCATGTTTGAGGCCGTTGATTCGTGGATGTCGCTTGAGGCGGACAAGCTCCTGACCTACAAGGCTGCGTCAATAGCCGACCGGATCAAGGC
>JAGSHP010000303.1 GCA_029855925.1 Candidatus Thorarchaeota archaeon
CATTTACTCCTAAGGATTCGAAGGAAATCAAACAATATCAACAGGAGCTTCTCAAGCGCTTTCCCGGCAAGAGGATAGAAGACATCAGGAAAGACATAGTTGAAAGATTCAAAGACGAAGAGTATCCGAAAATCCTGATAGTAACCGACATGCTTCTAACCGGTTTTGATGCTCCTATTCTTCAAACTATGTATCTTGACAAACCACTGAAAGAGCACAGACTTCTGCAAGCTGTTGCCCGGACAAACCGCCCATTTGGCGACCTTAAAACTGCTGGTCTGATAATTGACTACGTGGGAATATTGAGAGAATTTACCAAAGCAATCGAAGACTATGCCAGAGAAGACGTAGCAGGAGTTCTTCTTCCGATTGAGAATCTTGTGGACGAGTTTGGTAGGGCTATGGACAAGGTCATGGCACTCTTCAAAGACATTCCGAAGGACCAGTTTGACAGACAGGCTCTCTTCAGAGCCTTTGAGGCAATAACCACAGATTCCCAAACAACGAAAGAGTTCTGTCAAGGCTATCGTCAGCTTCGAAGACTATTCGAACTTCTTGGCCCACACCCAGTGAAACTTGAGAGACGTAGAGAGTACACTTGGCTGACACAGGTCTACAATTTCTATCTCCGCTTGACTAGACAAGAGTATCACAGAGTATCTACTCTTGCAAAACGATTCTTCCCTCGCACTCTGGAACACGTATACAGAACGACTGAACTCTCTGAGATTGAACAGCAGTATCCAATCATACCCTTTGATGAGAACTACCTGAGAAACCTCGAAGCGATGATTGAGACAAGAGAGGAACAAGCCGCAAACATCCTCTTCACCCTGAACCATTTTGTGCTTGTAGATAGATTAAAGAGCCCCATATACGAGACCCTTGCAGAGAGAGTCGAGCGGATTCTCGAGCTCTGGAAAGAGAAGAACAAAGACTATGAACGAATCTACAACAGTGCCGTCCAGATCGTCAATGAGATAGGCCGGTTGCGGAATCGCCAAGAGCAACTAGGGTTCTCAGATCTTCAGTACTCCATTCTTCTAGCACTGGAGAGCAGGCTTGGAATGGACGAAGAGTTGGTCCAACAGAGCCAAGAACTTGCCACAATTCTGCAACAGTTTATCTTCAAAAACTGGCAGACCCAACAGACAGCAAGAAAGAAGGTTGCTCGCGAGATTCGGAAATATCTTAGAAAACTAAACAGGTCTTGGGGACTAGAGAAGGAGGAGTTTGACCAACTCCATGAAAGGATTGTTGAGAGTGTGATGATCTATGGATAGACCTTGGCCCAAATACAGGATAAGCTTCCGCAAGGTGAAACATCCCCGACTAGAATACAAGACGGGAACGCTCCTCTTGGTCTTGCCTGAAGACTACGGGAATCCGGAGCAACTGCTTGAAAAATATCACAGATGGATCCAGCAGAAAGAACAGACTATTGCCAATGCATTGCGAGAAGCAGAGACAAGAACTCTAGTTCAGGATAGAACAGACAGACAACTCCGTCAGTTGGTGGAAACGCTCGTAGAGCGATACGGACAAGAACTCAACGTCAGTGTGAACAAGGTCTTCTACCGGAGAATGAGGACAAAGTGGGCAAGCCATAGCACACGTGGCAACTTGACAATCAATTCATTGCTGAGGTACCTACCCCAAGACCTCATCGAGTATATTGTCTATCACGAAATGGCTCACTCGCTGGAAAGAAGGCACAGCGAACGATTCTGGAGAATAGTAAGAAGGAGATTCCCTCACTATTCTACCATAGAAAAAGACCTGCTGACATATTGGTTTCTAGTCCGGAAACTGGAAAACGCCTGTCCGCTGTGAGCAGTCTCAACGTTGTGAGTCTTGCATCAGGGATTCCTCCGTGATACTCCATCAGAGGAACTCCGCCTGATTTCTGTAGGCGAGAGTCAGTAGTCTGATATCCGAGACAACTCCTTCCAGTTCACACCGCTGAGTCCGAGACATCGTGTCGCCGTGACTATGCTCGGCCATTCTAGAGGCTTCGTCAACCATTCTCTATTCCCAATGAATCAGACTCAGGGATTGTAGCAGTCACTCTTGCCCTGCAAAACCAATCGAAGTCTATCCGTTCGTTCCGCCTCCTGCGGACCTTGTCGTTCCAGCCGTGTCTAGTACCCATTTGCAATCTCAAGATGGCCCCTGAAACTCCACCAATCGCTTCCTCGACGCCACGCCTCACTTGTGTCATTTTCCACTCTCTCTGAATCCTGTTCTGCATCCCCCAGACCTTCTCAGGAGAAGTACGTTGCAGTCGGCAAGAACCAGTGCGCATTGGAACATATGTCTTGGAGTCTGTATGGCTGTGGGACACTATCGAGTATCCGTAGGATGGGAGATTGTACCATCACTTGGCGAGTCCAAGTGACTCCTGAGCGACTACCACTCATATCGGACTGCCGGACTCGGGCTGAGTCGTGATTATTCAGCGGCGCCCGATGAAGACAACTGAGCTAACCATTCAAATAGTGCCTTGATTATTCGGAGAGTGACATACGAGACTGGCAAAACCTTCAGCGCTTCTATCAGCGCCTTTGGTACTGACCTTGTAGCCTCATATGTTTTCTTGAGGGTTCCTGCGGCAATGAGGAAAGATATCCCAATCTCGGGCGCATCCAAGAACATGTGGATGACCAAGCCATCAAGAGTTCGTGGGTCGCCATAGTCTCTATGAAGTGTCCATCTGTCATTGTATTCGCGTAGGTGAAGGTTCCCTGGGCCTCTGTACTGTGCAATCGCTCCTTTTGGTTCCCCCAGTATCGTTTCTTCGAAGCCAGGTGGAACCGTCGGCATCATTGTCTTTGGAATCACAATGTCTCTGTGCATGGGGATGTTTCTCATTTTCATTGATTATCACTCCCAAAGAGCGCATCAATTGCCGCCTTGCCAAGTACGTACAAGAAGTAAGCAATCAGAGCCTCCACGGCATTTTCTATCTTCATAGGTTTTTCATACATTCGAGATGAGGAATGTTTCATCCTGCTGACTTGGGTCACAAATGCCCCTATGATTTGCTGAATGAGTGCACTTCGGCTTGGAGCCGCCCCCCAGGCCACCAGTCCATCTATTATCCGCAGTTGATCTTCCGGGACTGTGATTAGGATTTTCTGTTTTCGCAGCTTTCTTATTGTCATTCGACTTCGGGATATCTAGCGATATCCAAGGATATAAGAGTTATGCTTCCTATGAAAGAGGATGAATCGCCTCCTGCAATGGATTCAACAGGATTCGATTAGTCCCCCCTACTTGTGGCCATGTAGATGAGTACTGGGCAAACATAGTACGAACGAGTCGCAAATGGCTAGGTACTCAAGCAGATTTCCTCCACCCATATGGTGATGTTCGCCCTCGTGTTCTTGAAAGAACCGTGCCCTGCAGATGGCAGATGTACGCGAGTTTCTGTCGCTATCGAGAGGCTGCTGACCACTGACGACCGGCAAGCGGAGAGATAGGCGACGCCAGGTCGAGACCGAGGACGTTGCCGATGCCCATCTAGTGGTTGAGTGGGGATACGTTGAGGCGTATTGACCCCTCCAGACTACGCCGCCCCTAGCGATGGGCTACCTGTCTTACCTGCTCCCAGATGAGGTTGATGAGAGTGTCAACGCCCTCTCCAGTCTTTGCTGAAACAGTCACGTGAAACGCATCGTACCCCACCACCAAGGACTTGGGATCAAGCGAGTCCAGGAAGTCCTCGCTACTGGACATGTCGGTCTTGTTTCCCACGACGATGAGTGAGGCATGCGGGCTCGCTTCCTTCGCTATCTCAATCCACTCCCGAGTGCTCGCCATGGTTTCGAGCCTGGAGAGGTCATAGACCGCCACGATAACCGCAGTGCCCCTGAGTATCTCTCTTCCCAGACCGTGATATAACGAGGAACCCCCAAGGTCTGATATTATGATCCTGACCGTCTGCCCTCCATCGACCCTTGTTGCGACTGCAAGGTTGGAGCCGAGCGTTGGCTCGTACTCCGTGATGAACCTGTCCTCAGCGCACCTCTTGACGAGCGCAGTCTTTCCCGACGCCGGTGCGCCAACAAACGAAACTTTCGGCGAATGTGTGCTGTCTTGCATCCCTGCCACCGGTTCTTCTCACCCGTGCGGTTCTGTCCCGCTCAATACTCCGACCACGGGTATCTACTATGTGTCACCCCTCTCAATATGCCTTTCTGGTGCCCAGTCATCCTTGTCTTTGGTGTGGTTCTTCGCGTGGGGATACGTGTGTGATACCAGTCTAGTCGTCAGTTTGAGCTCTGCCACAAGCCATATGAAAAGTATTGAGGCGTAGAGGCCAAAACTGAGCACGATTAGCAAGCTCCACACAGTGTCCGACATGTAGTAGTATCTCAAGAACACGATACCGATGAACAGTGAGAACGGGACTATCAGTAGCACGGCGAACCAGCTCATGTTGACGAGTGGTGTACGACTCGGTGTTGGGTCAAACCAAGCCAGAGGCGTGTTTCCCGGTAGCACGAAGCCGAACATGTCAGTCCCCACTAACATACGGGACTTCAAAGAGCAGTGTCGGGAACTCACGATAGTACTTTCTCGTAGTCAGGAACGGAATCGTGGAATACAGGACGAGTCCAATGGTACCTGTCGCAGCCACCATTAGGAACCCACATTGAAGACTGGAGACAGATACAGAGGAATACCGTTCGTCAGTAGGTGGAACCATGGGGCCAATCACAGGCGACACTTCACGGTGCTCCAATCTCATCCCCGCATGGACGGCCATTCACATACAGTTCCAAGAGGGAGGACACGATGCCGGAGGCGGGACTATCCGTCATGGCCCTGTTGCCGTGACCCGCAGCTAGCGTGCAATGACCACACGAAAGGCCTTCCCGTGGTCACCGTACACCAGACGCACAGGACTCGCATCCGCTTCCCGGCGAAGAGGCCGGCTCTGGCCCACTGAGGTCAACCTCTTGGACACTGATGCCAGTCCAGCTCTCTTCGTCCTCCTGCGACTCCCTATACCACGCCAGAGAGATAGCCCCCACGACAGTCCGGCCCACAGAGGTCTGAGAGCTCGACCAGTTGTGGCCACCGGAATCATCCACGCACCACTGCCCTTTTCATCTCTTTCAAGAGCAGTCCCATCAGTGATACGGCAGGAGCCCATACGAGCAACGCCACATCGGATACGTTGTTGCCCCGACCATGAGTCCCGATGCGAGTACAAGAGCAGTCAGTCGGCACCTTTCCAGCAGTCCCAGTCTTCACGTACCCGCTACTAGAACCGGTACTCAGCAGGGACCGTAGATAAGAGTGGCCGTGGACGCAGGGGTCATGACATTTTACAATCCACATGTGTTGCAAACAGTGTCGGCTGAATACTATGTCTAGGCGCGGGTGGATTTCGGTGAGGACTGTCACGGTCTGGGCATAGGTGGCGGCTGAATACTATGTCTAGGCGCGGGGGTCTGTTCCACCGGTAGTCCCACACGACCGGCTGTCCTCATCTGCGGCAACAGGGTACCAGTCCTCTTCGAGCAGCTAGCAGTGTGGACAGAGCTCCTGAAGAACGTCGACGTTGCCCTCATCTGGCGGGGCCTGTTCGGGTACGGTGACAGCCTTGCCCGATAGCAGCCTTTCCGCAATGTTTCGGAACTCGTCTGGACTGAGTGCTTCCAAGGGCCCTTGTGCGCCCTCGAACATACACTTGACAGCTGCCATGGCCTGGGCCTGACGACATATTTTCAAGACCTCCTCGTGCCCCAGTGACTCGAGCGTAGTGTGTCCGTTGGAGAGGGCTTCCAGGAGCAAGTATATCAGCCCCGCCGTCGTGC
>JAGSHP010000083.1 GCA_029855925.1 Candidatus Thorarchaeota archaeon
CAGTATTGCTATGACTGGGAGCCCCTCAGGAGGTACAAAGTCATCGGCCTTTTGAGCCTTGGATCTCTTCCCAGACTTAGAGACTAGGGTGAGTCTTGTGGCGGGGCTGACTCTGACACCAATATTGTATCCATTGCCCAACTTGATGACGAGGTGGTCCGGGTCCGCCCCGATTTGAGCTCGGGGCATCAGAGTCCCCTGATATTCCTGGCGGGCATTGGTTATCATGATGCGGTCTCCAACCTCTGCTCCGATCTTTCTTAGCAGGTCGGACACGATGCCGCTATAGCCTGATTCCTCATGAAGCACGAGTCACACCTCATTGTATGAAGAGGTCCATCTTAGGCCTGGTCATAAACTTTCGCTAGAAATGCACAATGATGCTCATAGAACTCCCAGCACTGTTATGAATGCAAAAATTATGAACACGGCACCGGTCGTTAGTCGTATCAGTCTTACAGGGAGACGCTCTGCAAGTTGAAAGCCAGCATAAGCACCAATCGCGTTGACAACAACGAATCCAATAATTGCGCCTGCGACCACTAGTATGGGAAATGCTGTTGTGGAGGAGAGTGCCAGAATGACGATCTGGCTCTTGTCGCCCAGCTCGGAAAAGAGGACGAGCATGAACATGTTGATGAAACGACTCGGTGTGTCTGTGGAACATACCATATCTTGATCATCATTGAGAAGTGTCAATACACCCATGATCATGAACAGAACAGCTGAGACCAAGACAATGATGGTCAACGGTAGTAGAGTCGCGAGAAGAAATCCCACTAGTGCAGCGATAATGGTTGCTGTGCTGAGTGCCAGTATAGATGCCACTAGTACGATTCCTGGCCGCCGTTGTTGAGCACTCAGACACAGTGTTGTGAGCATGGTCTTGTCGCCAAGCTCTGAGAGTAGAATGAGGCTGAGTGCTGACAGAAAGGTATTGATTGGCATCAGAAGCGTCGACAGCGCTTGCCATTAACAGTCTTGTGGTGTGTGAGCGGCTTGAAGGTACTTTGACTGTAGTTCTGCAGAGATCCCATTGTTCTCAATGATCTCCCGGAACATGTACGCACTCTCGCGTGGCTGACGCCTGAGCGTCTGATAGTCCACTTCCACTAGGCCGAAGTGGCTACTGTATCCATGTGCCCATTCAAAATTGTCAGTGAGCGACCAGACAAGATAACCACGAATATCTACCCCCTCGCTAATTGCACGGTGCACCTGTTGCAGATGCTGAAGGATGTATCTGCAACGTAATGAGTCGTCAGAGGTTCCAATCCCATTCTCTGTGAGAAAGATGGGAACACTGTATCTCTCCCAGAACTCCTTGAGGACATGGTAATACCCCTCGGGGAAGACCTCCCAATCGAGCCCTTCACATCTCTCGAGGTTGGGATCCTTGGGCGGTTCCTCACCGGCTAGGAAGTCAACCTCTGAGGACACCAGTATTCGGCTATAGTAGTTGAGACCTATGAAGTCGGTGGACTGTTGAAGAGGCGCGTATGGAGACCCGTCACCCAGTGGTTCGGGTAACGTACCGGTCACAGCACCGCGAGTCCAGATATGATTGTAGAGCTCGTTATAGTATTGAGCGAGTTCGATGTCGTCCTCATTGGAGGAGTCGGCAGGCATGAAGTATGAGACACTGACCACCGGAGCTATCTGGGGCTGCTCAAGACCTCTCTCCTCATACACCTCACGGATCTGCGTGGCGGCCTGCCCGTGTGCCATCAGGAGGTGCTTTGCAACAGTGAGTGCTTTGCCATAGTCATGCATGCCAGGGGGAAACTCACCGAATAGATAACCTGCGACTGCCACCACCATGGGCTCATTGATAGTATTCCAGATGATGTCATAATCACAGAGCAGTTCAGCCATCTTTCGGCAATAGGGAGCGAAGAGCTCGGGGCTCTCCGGATTCAACCATGCATCTTGGTTCGAGAACCAGAGAGGGTTTGTAAAGTGGTGAAGCGTCACCATCGGTTGGATATCACGTGCAAGAAGGGCCTCCACTACTTTGCGATAGTGCTCAAGTTCTTTCGGGTCCCAATGCCCCTGAGAGGGCTCGATACGGCTCCATTCCACAGAGAATCTATGTACTTGATGACCCAGTGACTTGGCAAGGGCGAAGTCTTCCTCATAACGATTATAGTGGTCGCAGGCGATTTCAGATGTTATTCCATCTCTTATCTTTCCGGGGAGCCTCTCCCACTCAGTCCAGTCATTGTTGTTGTGCCCCTCTGTCTGGTGTGCTGAGGCAGCGCTGCCCCATAAGAAGCCGTTTGGAAAATGTAGGTCCTTGAAGGTCATCATCTCTTACCTCTCGGAACTGCCAGATTGGTGCGGGAGGCGGGATTTTCACGTCCCCTGTAGTCGAGGAGCGTCTTGAACCCGCGAACCCCTACGGGAGCAGATCTTAAGTCTGCCGCCTTTGACCTGGCTCGGCAACTCCCGCAGTGTTGCACCGGTCAGGTCAAATGTACCCCAAGTTCGTCCCGTAGAGCACTCCGCATTCTTGCATGTGATGGTGGGGCGGACGAGATTTGAACTCGTGATCTACTCGGTGTAAGCGAGTCGTCATAGGCCGGGCTAGACTACCGCCCCTACAAGAGGAACTGTCACGACCAATAAAAGAATTGCTCAGTGGTCAGAGCTTGGAGCCTACAAGGTGAACTTCTTGCCGTTCTGTTGTGAGAACGATGGACTGTGCAGTGACACCGAGTCCTTCGATCTGGTGGATCAGTTGAAACATGTTCTCATCAGACGGGGCTATCTTTACTGCAAGCACAAAACGACCTTCTCTCTTAAGAAGAGGAAGAAATCGTTTCAATAAGAACACGGAGCCCTGCCAGTCCGTTGTGACATCGATGAGAAGAACGTCAAGGGAGTTGGGTGCGGCAAGGTCTGTGGGATTGACGGTGAAGGCGTCAGCAATGACTAGGGACGCAGTATGGACTGCTTCAATCTGACGACGCAGCCTCTCTGCAAACTCTAGCGAAACCTCAACACCCTTCACGATGGCACCCTTGTCAAGAGCGTATAGCAGGAAACCTCCTGAGGAACTACCTATATCTAGTACACGAGATCCTTGTGGAATCAGATTTCCACCGAGATACGAGTCAATCTCGTGAAGCTTGTGGTATCCCATTGGTCTAACGAGGTAGTGCTCAGATACCTGCACGGTGTCGGTGGGTCTCACCTTTGATGCGGGCTTAGGAATGAGCCCATTGAGTCGTACATGACCAGACGCTATGGCTCGCTTAGCAACCTGTCGTGAGGGGAAGTATCCCTTGTCGACCAGCCATCTATCAAGTCGCACCATCGCGCATCGCCTTGACTTCACGTGGAATGAAGATGTGCATGGGAACGCCACGGAGTTTGGGTCCAATGGCGGCAATTATTCCTGAGGCACGTGTACTACGTTTACAGACAAGAACATGTTCATGAACACCTATGGATTCGACCTCGTAGATGTCTTCGATGTGGTGCGTCTTCTCCAATGCTCGCTCGATCATTGAATAATTGGCGCCAAATACAAAGAGCCGCTCATGTTCGTCGTTCATCCATTTGTCGAGTCGGTCTAGGAACTGCTCCGATAGAGACCCCTCAATTGTCAGGTTTCTTCTGTCTATGCTGGTGATGATGACCTCAACCGGGAGATTGTCTACAAGTAGGAGCGATTTTGCAATCTGCCGGAGGGACCGTCGAGGCAGTTCCAGCTGCTCTCGTAGTCGATGCAGAGGAACCAGTACATCAATAGTTTCGGGATTGTGAATGCCAATATCGACATAGAGGCCATAACCCACCTTTCCCACATCTATGAGCCATCCTGAGAGTGTGCTCTGCTCGGTCAGCTCCTCAAATGTAGGACAGGTATCATACTCTGAAAGAATCGAGTTCGCGACGAATTCTTCATCACTGCCGGTCAGAGTGACGGAGACATAGCCACGCTTATTGGTCCGGACTTTCGTAAATGCAACATCAAGTTTGGAGAATTTTTGTTGCAATGAGTGAGTGAGATCTTGAATTAGACGATTTGCATATGGTCCATAGACACGGGTCTTCAGAGGAATCTGTTGCATTGTATTTTCTCCGGATGGAGCGGAAGAGGGGTTTCCCAAATATAGACTTACAAAGAGGATGTGGCCTTCAGGTCAGCTCGAAGTTCTTCGACCTGTTTTCGCAGGAAAGATATTGTGCGTTCATTGTCGACGTACTGAAGTAGTCCATTGCAGACCGGACAACGAAAGGAGAGATTCATTGCCTCCTCAAAGGGGACTGGAGGAGAGTCACGATTCACACAGGCATAGAGCTCGTTATTGGTCTCATGCTCCAATCTCTGCTCAAGAAGACTGAGAACCATCCGTTTCTTTCTATTGACTAACGCCTGTGCCTTGCGGGGATCAATCTTCCAGTAGTAGAGAAACCAGCCAGTATCAGTGTCCCGGATTCTTCGATATGATGCAAGATGATTATCATGAAGTTTGTACAGTATTCGGCGAACAATATTGAGCTTGAGGTCCGTCTTAGTTGCGATCTCTTCATCCGTAGTTTCTTCCACATTAACAAGAACTGTTGCTACGTCAACTCCTTCTTTACCCGCGATTTCTTCGACCACGAGGCGGAATAGGTCTGTATTGAAGTTAGAGTGTGCCATTTATGGTATCACCCGGCAGATGAGATGCTGACTGGTCGCTGGATAACGTGATTCCCAGAATCGCTATGATGGGAGTGTATCCAAATCCACACTATATTATATGGGTATAGATACTATATAAGAGCTGTTCTCCAGCCGCACGAGACATTCCAATATCTTGCATCAGACACTCATTGCCATAGGTCTTGGCACTTTATGACTTGGATTTCTTACGCTTGACCTTGACAACATCTCCAAGGGTTGGACCACGAGCATCCAAGTCAGAGGCGGTCTTGATAGGGACCGGGCCTATTGGTTCAAGAAGAGATATTTTCAGTTCTCTCTCAAGTCCGCGTATCGTCTTCTTAGTGGGCTTGAGGCGACCCGCTTCGATTCCCTGCATGGTTGAGAATTTCTCTCCAATTCGCTGCGCAAGCTGTTCTTGAGTGAGGCCGGCCTTTTGACGAGCACGGCGAATGACTGCGGCATAGTCCTCGATGAGGATCATCTCATCAAGGGTCGCCGGGCGTGGTTTGCGAGGTGGCTGACGGGAACGCGAAGTAGGGCTGCGTACAGGGGGTTTACGGGGAGAAGAGGTCGTTGGCGCTCCAGCAGGTCTGGTCCAAGACGTGCGTGGCGGTCTTGATCGCGTGGAGGACTTGCCAGAGGACATGTCTGCGCCTAGGCGCGCTGCGCATTGTGAACATACTTGGAGAGTGGCGCCTTCGATGACCATTGTGCGGCCGCGTCCTTTCATAGGACGACCGCAGAGCTCGCATGTTGGCATATGGAAATCCCTCGTATTCAAGACAAGAGGGGACTTAGGACTCATAAAAGTTGACCTGTGACCTGAGTGGAGCGTATGAAAAGTTTCATATCAAGTCAAGATGCTCTGATAAAATGTCCTTTTCAACCACCAAAGATATGCTTAAAACGATACTAAACTAAGGGGTAGTGAGGTACGATTGATGCCTGGGACTGCTGATGCAAAGGATAGCGGGAATCTTGAGGATCCCGCTCTTAGTACGCAGAGCTATACGCGACATCTTGAACGTCGCTTGAGAGCACTCGAAACAGAGCGCCAGATACTTCAAGCAGAGCGAAGCAGACTTGAGAAGGAGACCCAAACACTTCGAACCGAGCTCGAGAAACTAAGGCAGTCCCCATTGATTACGGCCACGATAATAGAAATGCTAGATGATGGCCGTGCGATAGTCAAGAGCTCGACTGGTCCTAATTTTGTGGTCCATGTTGCCTCGTCGATTCCCAGAGAACGACTACAGCCTGGAATGCGTGTTGCTCTCAACCAGAGGTCCTTTGCGGTGACCCAGGAGCTACCACCGTCACGAGACCCAATGATTCGGGCAATGGAGATTGAAGAGGCACCAGATGTATCATATGCAGATATAGGTGGTCTCAGAGAGCAGCTTCAAGAGATCAGAGAGACTGTCGAACTACCGCTCCTCAAGCCCGAGGTCTTTGAGACCGTAGGCATAGAGCCTCCAAGGGGTGTCCTACTCACAGGGCCACCTGGAACTGGAAAGACACTCAGTGCTCGTGCAGTTGCTCACGAGACCAATGCCACATTCATCAGGGTCATTGGTTCAGAACTGGTGCAGAAGTTCATTGGAGAAGGGGCAAGACTCGTCAGGGAGATCTTCATGTTGGCGAAGGAGAAGGCTCCGACAATAATATTCATTGATGAACTGGACGCGGTTGGTGCTCAGCGGCTTGATATAGCGACCTCTGGAGACCGTGAGGTGCAACGTACTCTAATGCAGTTGCTAAGCGAGCTCGATGGGTTCGAGAGCAGAGGGCAGGTCGCAGTTCTCGGTGCTACAAATAGACCGGACATTCTTGATCCGGCATTGCTAAGGCCAGGTCGATTTGATAGAATCATCGAGTTCCCGTTGCCGGATGATGAGAGTCGAAGAGAGATCTTCAGGATACATCTTCGAGGAATGAATGTAAAGGAAAGCCTTGACCTTGATGATGTCGTCGTGGCGACGAAGGGGAGGACAGGTGCAGATATCAAGGCAATATGCACAGAGGCTGGAATGTTTGCAATTCGGGACGGCAGAGATGAGGTCACCCAAGAGGACTTCAGATTGGCAATAAGAAAAGTTGCCGAACGCCAGAAGAGTGAGAGCGCACCTGCGGGCATCTACGGATGATGAAGAGAATAACGATTGGGATCTGGTCATGCGATATCGTGACTTTCTTGTACAGGAGATCGGAGATGATCTTCCGGTTGGCGCACAACTTCCAAGGGGATATCACGTAATAGGTCATGTTGTCCTACTACACATAGATCCGTCCTTATATGGACATGCTAGAAGGATAGCCGAGGCAACATTGAGATATGAAAAGAAAGCAAGAACTGTGATCTTGTGGAAGGGCCCAACCAGAGGTGAGCTACGTAGGCCAGACTACGAGTACATCTTTGGTGACCCTGTAACAGAGACTCTTCATGTTGAGGCTGGAGTTCAGTACTATACAGACCCACTAAGACTCACTTTTTCAGGGGGAAATCGTGCGGAACGCATTAGGCTTCCGAGAGAGGTGAGTGCGGATGAAACGGTTGTGGACATGTTTGCATGCGTGGGGCAGTTTTCAATACCAATAGCCAGACGTGCAGGAGCTAGGGTCATCGCGATTGAGATCAATCAACTGGCCTACAAGTACCTCTTGAAGAACATTCGAGTCAATAATGTAGAGGAAAAGATGGAGGCGATAAATGCAGATTGCAGATCGGTCTCTATGCATGGCGTTGCCAATAGAGTGATTATGGGATTTCTTCATCATACTGACGAGTACCTGCCAGTTGCATTTAGACTCTTGAGCGATGAGGGGGGAGTCATTCACATGCACCAGGGTTGGCCGAAGACGAGGGATGTGGGCGACTTGTTTCGTGTCATCAAGAAGACTGGCAGTATGTTTGGTCATAGCTGTGAGCTCAAGGTCCGGCGTATCAAACCATATGCCCCAGGAGTAGACCATGTTGCCATTGATATCATTGCAGGACCACAGACAGGACACCATACCTGATAGCACAACTTTTTTGACATGTACGGAATCTATAGTGCAACAGAACAAGCAAACAGGCAAAGAGACGAATGGTGAACACGATGGGATTTAGAGGAACATCACCAAAGCATTTGGCCCGCATGATGAAAAAAATGGGAATAGAGCAGAAGGACGTCCCGGATGTAGAGGAGGTCATCATCAGGTTTGCAGACAAGGAGTGGGTGATCACTAAGCCACAGGTCCTGATGATCAAACAGGCTGGAAGCGAGTCATTCCAGATTGCAGGGGATAAGCGAGAGAGACCGCGGACAGGGGAGTCAGGTGGAGCCCCTGCTGTGACTGAGGAGCCCCCAGAGATTGAGATTCCCGTTGAGGATGCGGCACTTGTTGCGAGTCAAGCTGGAGTCAGTATTGACAAGGCCACTGAGGCATTGAAAGAAACTGATGGGGATCTTGCCGCAGCCATTCTCCGACTAAAACGAGGTTAGGACAGGTAATACAAATATTACAATTGGCAGCCAGAGAGTTCAGGTCAAGCCCTTGCTAATCTGAGCCTTCACCAGCTTTATTCGGTAGAAGTCTTCCCGTTCTCGCTCCTCAAGGGCCAACTTGACAAAACGCAACGTTGCATCAAGCCGAGGAATCACAATCGTTTCGAGAGCGGATACTCTTCTCTTTGTCCGTTCGATCTCTATGGCAAGGCGATTGACTGTGGATTCGACCTCGGCAAGACGAACAATGGCCTGGAGGGCCTCGACAAATTTGGAGCTCATAGTATCAAGTTTTACACTTGAGTCAGGCAGTGAATAAGGTAAATCTGGAACATGCTGTTCGATGGACAAGGAGGGGATACGAACACCCATCATAGATCGGGTGGCCATCTCGAGGTAGGTCTCAACCTTACTGGCATATGCAAACTCAACGACACGTGAGGGGCCCATTATCATCTTGGCTTGAGTGAGTGCGGAGAAGGCCTCTTTCAGTGAGGCCTCGACCTGAGCGCGCGCTTCCTTTATCTCAGCGATAGCATTAAAGAACTCCATGATGAGCGAGTCGGACTTTTCTTTTAGGAGATCGTGTCCGCGCTCAGCCAGTTCTTTTCTTGCCTTCAGTCTCAGCAACTCCATGCGGGTTGCCTTGGTTCCTGGCAGTATCAGGCTCAAGTATACCACCTCACATTCAAGAGAAGAACTCTCATGAGAATTATGCTATTGCAAAGGTGAACGCCAATGCAGCCAGAAGGACTCCGAAGATACAGAGGAGCAACCATGACCTGAGATGTGCCTTGGCCTGCGAGGGCTGATCCTCAATGCGTCCTGTGGTGATGAGTGTGCTTGCAGATATGTAGAGGAATGCAAATGGCAATGCAACAGTGCGGGTTGTAAGCTCAACATCCTTGATCACGATGATACCAGATAGCCCAATGAATATTAGAAAGGCAATGATCATGAGCGACTTCAATACATTCTGAACATGTTCAATTTCCATCGTCAAGAACTCCAACAAGGAATTTCCATCGAGTCAACAAATTGATTCGCTCAAAAAGATTGTGACAGGACCGGGATTGTACAGGCTGGAAGAAGACCATACAATTTATAACGAGAGCATTGTTTGTAAATTGTAATACAAGAAGTACTTGTGATACACCGAAATCATGAGGAAAGCGAGATGACTATTGCAATCCACGAGAGTGCCCTGATTAGGCACTTCAATACGCGTAAGGAAACTCTTCGGGCTTGGGAGGAAAAGGTTGGGTGCAGGTTCTCACCCTTCAGGGGTTTCAAGATGCCTGACAGTAGGTTGTATGTAGAACATCCGGAGTTCCTTGATAGCATCGTGGATTTAGTACTTACAAATGAAAGACACATATTCATCAGAGGCCCTGTTGGTTCGGGCAAGAGTACTCTAATGCTGCTTGCTCTTCGAGACCTTCCAACCCTAGCAGACCGAAGGGGTAACAAGTTCATCACTGGATATGTTGGTATGACGGGTCTTTATGAAAAGCAAATGGCTGCAGCCATAGCTGACTCACTCAGAATCAAATATCGTAGATCGTGGGAGTCAAGTCAGATCATTGAAACTGTTGCTCAAGAGTGTTTG
Organism: Candidatus Thorarchaeota archaeon; assembly: GCA_029855925.1. Taxonomy (GTDB): domain Archaea; phylum Asgardarchaeota; class Thorarchaeia; order Thorarchaeales; family Thorarchaeaceae; genus B65-G9. The sequence goes on from JAGSHP010000083.1 coordinate 9,761, forward strand.
AAACGTTATGTCGAGGAAAAGAGTAGGACTGCATTGTTTATTGAAGACGTGGCGGACAATCAAGAGGCTGCATTTCACAAGTTGCGATACTTGGCCGATTTGCCCACTGAAGAAATGGTCGATGCCTACGAGGGGGCACTTGATGAGCCAATAATTACGTTGATCATGAGCGGCACTGCAGAGTATTGGAATGCAATGTTAAACTTCCTACCACAGATAGCCGACCGCACCGAACCTCTTGATGTCCCCCCATTGGATGATGCCAAGGCCTTGGAGTTCATTGGGAGACGCATAGCATATGCACGAGGAGAGATTGACAAGTTCGATCCGGACAACTTCGACATCCATCCATTTACTCAAGAGGCCGTGATCATTCTCAACCAGGCTGCCCATGGTAATCCTCGAGACATTCGAATGTTAGCAAGAGGATGCCAGCAAGTTGCCGCTGAGAACTTCAAGCGTTTTGGTGATCCGGTTGTAAGTCCTGAGATAGCACAACTAGTTGCTGATGCATATGTAACAATCCTCAAGGAGGTTCGCTAGATTGAGTCTACTGGGAAAGTATCGAAAGGAAGCTGAGAAGGAAGCTGAGTCTAAGGTTGCCCCGGGCACAAGGCCCAAATCCGCGTCCGCTTCGGCGGCATCTAGGGTTGCCAAGCCCGATCATGCAGAGGCCGTTCCGAATCGAGAGAGAAGGAGTCCAATTGTTTCGTTCTCAATTACCACCGAGCTCAGAGCATGTCTCCAAGCAATTCGTCAAGCCAAGGCAATCAATCTGAGTATGTGGGTTGAGAAACAACTAAGGGAAGCAGCAATGTCAGAGTTTCCAACGATAGCCAAGGATTACTTGAAGGAATAGATGCCTGTAAATAGTATCGTGTTCCAATGTAATGCTAGTATCAGTTGTATTACACTCGAAGACGCTCCATCTATTTAGAGGACCTATGTCGTTCTGCATATTCGGCCACTTTCGACATGCAGAGAGCAGCCACATACGGATCGTCATAGCAAGGGATGCGGTTCATCTCAAGAAGGTCCTTACCGGGTTTGCCCACATCACCAGCCAACCAAACACCCACAACGGGCTTTTCCGTTTCCGTTGTGCGCACGGCCTCAAGAGTCCCAGCCGCATGTTCGGTCTGGGTCATTCCCGCAAAAGTAGGAACCGCACAGATGACCATAAGCATGTCCACGTTAGGATCACTGAGAAGAAGTTCAGAAGCCACACGGTATTCCCTGCGACCTCCGCTCGCCACCACATCAATCGGATTCTCAACCGAGGCGATAGGTGAGAGAATCTGCTTCAGTTCATTGCGAGTGCTTTCTTCAAGTCTTGGTATTGAAAGGCCAAGGCTGGATGCGGCATCGGCTGCGAGCACTCCGGCGCCACCTGTATTACTAATAATACCTATATTACGACCCTTTGGCAGAGGCTGATAGTCAAAGAGCTTCGCAATCTCGAAGAAAGTGTCAAATGTTGGTGCCGTCACACATCCAGCTTGCCGGACCATTCCATCGAAAATCCGTACTGATCCGGCAAGAGAACCAGTATGTGACTGTGTGGCTCGACTTCCAGCTTCGCTTCGTCCACCCTTCAGGATAACGACGGGCTTCTTCTCGGATATCTGCGAGAGCTTCTCAAACAGTAGACGTCCCTGTTCCACACCTTCAACATATACGGTGATAACAGAGGTCTTGGGATCATCACCGAAGTAGTCCAGAACATCTACGATCCCTATGTCTGCGGCATTACCCACGCTGGCAAATTTGCTCATTCCAATCCGTTTGGATTTTGTGGTATATATCAACATGCCACCCAATGCTCCACTCTGTGATACAAGAGCGATATTTCCGCGTTCGGGCATCATCGTGAATGTTCCATTAAACAGACGACTGTTAGACACTCCGACACAATTAGGACCAATTATACGTACACCCTCACGCCGTGCAGCTTTAACAAGTTCATCTTCAAGCTTCTGTCCCTCTTCCCCAATCTCACCAAAACCTCCAGAGATAATTACAGCATGTCTTGCTCCTGCCTTTCGTACGTCTGCCATTAGACTGGGGCAGTATTTTGCGGCAATGGCAACAATCACGAGGTCGACTGGTTCAGGCAGAGCATCTAGACTGGAATAGGCCTTCACTCCTAGAACGCGGTCTCTGCTTCTGGTGACAGGATAGACTTCAATCTCAGATGCAAGAAGGTTCATTAGAATTGAATTTCCAAGTTTTCGATAATCAGCAGAGGCACCCACCAGGGCAATCCTACTGGGATTGAAGAAGGGTGACAAATCTGGGGGAGGCAAGTTTTCGTCTGAGTCCATGAGCCACCCCTAAGATGCGTGTGTTATATCTTTGTTGCGCCACGCAATAACAGTATCAACAGTATTGTTTGTAATACTATAGGAGTTGATCTGATTACTGATGCTGGTTGGTCGGACCGGTGCTCAGATGGCGTGCTAGGATACGCTCCGAGTCATGATAGTACGTTGCGTCAAAGCCAGAGGCAACAACCATCTAGTGGTAACACATCGACAAGTTGCATCCCGAGTCAAAAGATGATCGCAATCTCAAGAGATTGCATTAGCAGAAGGAGCAGATGAAGTAAAGAAATGGCACGAGCAGGTTATGTCATATAATCGCCATCGGATGCAAATGGTTGTCTTGGAGGTTCGTTTGAGGAGATAGAGACTCCAAATGTCATCCATCATGCGATTGGGACCGAATTGCTGTTGGTCCGCATGTATATGACACAACATGCTCAAACTATATTGTACACAAGAAATACATAGTTCTAATCCTAGAACGGGGAATTTTTCTGGCTTTTCGCGGAATATCATCATCGAGTGTCGTATTACAACTACTACTAGTACTACATTTGGAAGCGGGGTTGCAGACATCTAGAGCAAAGTCGGACATATGTGGACATGTTCTTGTGTGTGCCCAAGTACTCCGAACCGGACGGAGATAGTGAGGCGCTATACTTGGAAGAATGGGCTAAGATCGATTGTGATCAGTGCAGTTGCTGGGCGAACTCAGGACTACGTATCCAACTTTGTCAAACTTGCAAACAACGATATGATAGAGATGTCACATTGCCATGTGCTTCTCTCACGTTTGATGAAGGGGTGCCTATGTAACGCGTTCAGTATTGCAAATCTACAGATTAACCGTGAGTATTACTCAGTATCGCTCGAGTCGGCTTTCCTTCTGGAGGAGAGTGATTTTAGGATTAATGGACTATTGAGTTCATCCAGAGCATCCAGAATCACGCGTTCGGCGGTTCGGTAGCTTTCGAGATCCTCTGCACTCAACTTGGACTTTCCTGCTAGTGTTTCACGTATTCGACGGTAGTCGCCTATCTTTCCCGCAATCTCCTCAAATGGCCTAAATATGCTATAGTCAAAGAGTCCTAGGTATGCGAGTAGAACCATGGTGTAGATGCTCCGCAATATGTTCCTCCGAGCCTGGTAGAGAGTTCGATTGAATGCACCACGGCTCACACCCTTGCGCCGAGGTGTCGAGTGCCTAAGCTGAGCCTTGCGCTCATATGGCAGATGTGTACCTGAAGTGTCTTCAAGTACCAAGTCAATAAGAAGGGTCTCGAGCTGTGCTCGGGTAATGCTTGATCGTTCCAACAGAATTGAGAGGATAGGCTCTTTCAACACTTCCCGAACGGAATCGGCAAGAGGCTTCAGTCGTCTTTCACTGTCTTTCGAGTCGCTAGGGGCCAAGGCGTCACCTTCCGATGATTGTTCCATACACAGATTAAGTAGTATGGCAATCACAAATAATAGTGCCATTTTCTCC
>JAGSHP010000115.1 GCA_029855925.1 Candidatus Thorarchaeota archaeon
ACATTGATGAGAGGATCGATCAGGAGGTCATCAGTATGAGTGCGAATCTGATTATAGAGAGTTGTGCCCCAGATACCATCGTCCTCAAGTGTGATGTATACGGTCTCGGGCTCGGTGGTCGTCTGAGCGACTATGAAGGACAGGAATGCCCCCTGAAAGAGCCATGCGAAGAGCGGACTGATGATGAATCCCAGGAGCAGCCAGCGAGAACGAAGAACCGACTTGACCTCCTTTCGGAAGAGCCAGATTGTCTTCTTGTCACGTCGCTTGCGCTTCTTCATAGTCCGCTTCATCCTTCTGCTAGAGGCGATGACTATTCCGTAGCATATGCATTATTGTAGTTTTGGGAGCGATGTTCTATTGCTTTCCAATTCGAAGCGGTATCCGTACTGTCTTATCCGGCATGTATGGAATGTCCACTGTCACCTCAGCAAAGTATTGTGCCTGTATCAGATCTCCCTGTGGTGTTGTTGGCCATGCCATATTGGTCTCGGCCTGTGCCTGCATCCATGTCTCAGGTGGAATGTCCTCGATCGAAACATACCCCGAAGACAAGACCCTTGAACGAGTCTCCACCTCTCTCTCTGGTCTCACAGTTTCTCGGAGAACAAGATCAAACCTGATGCCTCTCATTCTTGGTCGACCATTGACCATGTATCGGACCACAACCAGCTGTCCTGGTGTCAGTATGTCACTCGGGACCTCAGCAAGCACCTCGTTCTCTTGGTCGAAGGTGATCTTCCCACCTCTCTGGTATGGGGTCAGCCTCTGAATGGGCTGTAGAACTCTGAACTCTCTTCTAGTCCGCGGATCAAGTCGCCATGATATGTCCGCCCGCCCAGTGACCTGATACGTTATTCTCCCATTGATTCCCTGATACGAACCGGGAATTTCCTCTGGGAGTCTGTACTCGAAGGTGAAATCTGTCCTCCCATCACTGATTGTCCCCTTCTCCTTGAGTCGAATGACATGCGTAAATATGATCTGGCGTTCGCTATACGATTCCTCATCGTCTCCCATCCCCTCAGAGAATGCTGCATACGCCTCTCCGCTTATGGAAACCTCTATGGCATTCGTGTTGAAGCTCTTATCGGTGATGACACTCAGTGTTCCTGTGATGACCTCTCCCGGCAGGAACATGTCCTTTTCGAGAGTGATTTCCATCCTACTCATTTTCTCTCAAGGTGCAATCACCGACTATACTATTGAATCTATGCTCCAAGATATCACCTCGAAGGAGTTAACAATACGAATGCCTGATTCTGTTGACATGCGACTCGAATCCCTGAAGTCGGTCTCGCTAAAGACTGGTCTCCTGAGCATATTCTCAGGCCTCCTCCTAGTGGTACCACTCTTGGTCATGTTCAAACCTGCGACCTCGCTCCGAATGGTCCTCATGTTCCTCCCATTTTTCCTCTTGCTATCTTTTGCCTTCTTGCATGGATGGTGGAGCATGAGACGTGGCATCGTGGTGCTCCTCCTCACGGTGGTGATGACATTCTTCATCGAGTGGATGAGTATCAATTTCGGTGTTCCGTTCGGTCACTATCACTATACTGACAAGTTGGGAACACTCGTCTTTGACGTTCCATGGGTGATTCCCTTCCAGTGGTTCAACGTCCTCTATCCATCGTACTTCATGGCCTGCATCATCTTTCCCACCATGACCATGTCTGGTATGGATGCACAGGCAAATAGGTTCGACCTCAATGCACTGCTTGCGAGGGGGCTGATAACTGCTGCATTCATGGTGGGCTGGGATCTGATTAACGACCCGCTCATGGCGACCGTGGTTGGGATGTGGATCTGGGAATCGCCGACCGAGTTCTTTGGACTTGTGTATGAAGGAATTCCCCTTTCGAACTACATTGGCTGGGCCATTACGGTATTTGTTGTCGTCGCCATCTTTGAACTCGTTGCCCATTTTCTCAGAGTGAACGTGAACTGGGTTTCAGGTTCGGCCCACAATCGCTCCAACATCCTTGTCATAGTTCCTTACGCCTTCAACTATCTCATTCAACTTGTTCAAGTTCTTGGCCTCGGAACGATTACGATCACTACCCCTCTCTCCCCTCTTGTTCCCATTCTTGCCACAGGCTCGCTCATACTCTCAGTTCTTGTGGTTCTCCTTGTCTATCTGCAGAGGTGCAAGAGTCCCTCGACTTGATGCTAATCAACTCCCCAGAGGCGTAGGTACCGCTCGGTCAGAGCGGACCATGTGAACTTGCTTGCAAAGATCTTGCCCTCATTGGAGACCCTCCTGTAGAGGTCTGGATCTCTCATCAGCCTTGCAATCTCTCGTGCAACGCCCTCTGGCGATGTCTGGATTGAGATACGCCCCCCTTCATCAAGCACCGATCTCAGATACGACCCTCGCAGTGGGGAGGTCGCGAGGCTGACAACTGGCATTCCCAGTGACATTGCCTCCAGAATCGATAGGAATCCTACTGCAAGGCACACCTTGGCGTTTCCTGCGACAGACCAAGGATCATGCATCGGTCCAAGAAAATCAACGTGTAGCGAGTTCTCTCCTGCAAGGCGTTCACAATGCACCCTTTGAGACCCGCCCCCTATCACCGTGAGATGCAAGTCGAGACCGTGCTGGTCCCTCAGGATGCGAAGTGCCTCTATGTACTCTATGATTCCCGTGTCCCTCTCAATGCGCCCAATGTAGACCAAGTCATTCCCCTCACCCAGTGGAGTGGCTGGGCGCTCCACTGCTCCAAGAGTCACCTCTCCACACTCTATTCCGTAGCATCGCTCGATGAACCTGCCAACACATAGCGAGCGCTTGCCCACTATTCGTTGTGCCACTCTTCGCAGGAACTGGTAGTGCACCGGGATAGGATCGTGTTCGTATCCGTGAAATGTGACGGCAATTGAGCGTCTCTCTCTAACAGCAATGATGGGGGTACACCAGAATAATAGTGGTACAGTGTCATGAATATGCACAACATCCGCGTCTGCCCACAGATGTCGGTTCCTTATCATCCAGAGCGTTGCCAAGGGTGGGGTCCGTGCCCATCTGCGCGGAATTCTATGAATCTCGATGTCATCGAATCTCTCCACGCTCTTGAGGTCTTCTTCATGTGCGCCAGTGATCACCCTCACTCTCCAGTCTCGTGAGATGAAGTCTTGGGCGAGTCGAAGGACATGCTTTTCGACGCCGCCAATTGCTGGCCAGAAGCGTTCAACCACCATGGTAACAGTCCTTGGCTCTGGCAACTTGATGGCATCTCCATTTAGTTATCAATTGGACTCACTAGATATCGATATCCAGAAGAAGGTCTGGGTCCGTCTGATTGAACATTATGTTCAAGCTCTCAACAATCTTCTGCACGGCACGTTTGAGATACTGCACATCCTCTCTCAACTGTTTGATCTCCTGCTCAATGTCCATTTCCTGATTGCTCGCCATTCTTCTGCACCACTCTGGTGTTCACATATGTGATACGGTTCTCCATGTTATTATTATGCTGCCACTATCTCAGACCGTCGAACCAGCGTTCCACCTGCTCTTCTGGTACCACCCACGACTGAGTTGCCGGGTTCCAAGAGTCTGTGGGAATCACCCATCCGCCGTATATGTTGTCGCCCAAGGACGCAAATGAGAAAGTATCGCGTCTTGACTCGAGCATGTCAAGGAGTTCCACACATCCCCCCTCTGGAAGGTTAGTGGTCATTATGACTCGTTGCACACGATCCATGGAGATGATTGCTCGAGGCAGTCTTGGCCCCAATCTCAAGAGAATCTCCTTCATCTCAGAGTCTCTCGTCTCAATCATTGCCCCCTCTCTGAGTCCGACATGTAACAGTTGAACGTATTTGACAATGAATCCGTTCTTACGAAGAGTCTTGATTCTTTCAGCCACAACGTTCTGTCCGCCTCCCACCTCTCTCCTGATTGCCTTGAAGCCCCTGATGCCCCTTCTGATTGTTGAGAGGATCTTCATGTCTAACTCATCAAGCCGCATGTTTCTTTGTCCATATGGTGTGAGTAGCATGCCCTCCCCCTGTTTGTCGCACCGAGTCCATCTCTCACACCAGAGGCCCAGTGCCGACCATGGAATATTCCACCCCTCACCGTTGGGATCGTAGTAGCTCAGCGAGGTTGATGACTCTGATTGAGTGATCTCTGATAGTGTGACTGTCACGCCCCACTGTTTTGCAAGCCTCACGAATCTGTGCAGCCATCTTGGTATCAACCATGTCTCTGGTATGCAGAAGAGAGCGAGAACATCCCACTCGCCAGCCAATACATGGCGATAGCCATACAGGAACGGTGAGTTCTCAATCAGATGAATGGCGTCCCTCTTGTTATACGAACTCTTCAGCAGAACGTTGAACATCTTAATACCAATCTTCGAGAATGGCACGTGATCGAACTCCAGCAATACTTGCCTCTCTCTCAATAGATTGATTCGCTGGGAAAAGTAGCTGGCTGTGACGCCCATCAGACTTGCCAGTTCCCTGATTCTCTTGCCGGGATTGTCAAGAATTGTCTGCAGAACTCGCTTGTCTGTTTCTGATAGATGCAGTTCAAGCCTTCGAAGCCTCTGTATCATCAACTTCACGTAGTCGGTGAGTGAAATCTCCGAACCACTACGCACATACAGAATCACCTCTCTAAGTATGTCCTTGAGCGTCCTGGCTCCACCCACTTGGAGTATCGCAGAATACATTCCTTCTGAATCGTAGATCAGATTTGGAACAATCCTCCTCCTTGGTGCTATCCGCTTCCATGCCTCCCTCCATCTAGTGGCATCCTCCTCTGCTGTCAGTGACGTAATGGCCAGTGCCATTCCAAAATCATTGACCGCCTCCGGGCACAGGGTCTCGTGTCTCAGTGACCATACCACGCAGGACCAGATGATGACAGCCTCTCTTGGCAGGTCAACTTCGATTAGAGCTCTCAGGGTCTTGCCAAACGTTTCATTGTCCATGCTCTCGAATGATCGTATCAGGTCCTCGAGTGTCTGCAAGTTTGGGGGCTGAACGGGCTTAACTCCAACCTCTTCCTTGAGAATCTTGCACCGTCGGTTCCACAGATGCCCGAGTGAGGCCATTACTGATCACATTCCGCGATTGCTTGCCCGTATTCTTCGCTTGTTATGTTCTAGAGTCTTCCTCAGATTTTTGAGTTCGAGGACCATCTCCCCCAAGTGTGTGAGTTCTATGGACTTTCGTCTGCCATGCTGGTGGCGCTTGACGTATTTTGCAGCCTCCAGGTCTCTGATGTGTTTGGAGATCTGTCTCTTATACACATCTCCG
>JAGSHP010000437.1 GCA_029855925.1 Candidatus Thorarchaeota archaeon
GTCCACCATCCGCCATCGACTACTGTTCCGGCGCATCCACAACTGTGGAGTTGATTGACACTGCTCAGACACCAGACCGTGCCATGTCCATCCGGGTGGAGCGTATCTATCAGGTCATCTGGAACTGGTACTGGGATGAGGATATTCAGGCATGGATCTCTCTCGGCAAGAAGGCAACAGCTGATATGTATCGCTTTGAGGTTCTGAAGTACGAATGGCTTCCGGAGGGTGGGCTGAATCCAGTCGTCCTTGCCAACTTCACAGTGGGCAGCACCATAGTCCACAACAATTGGGTGGCCTGGGAGATTGATCTATGGCGTCAGGAACTCCGGTTCTACCCAGTGTCTCCCAATGGGGCGCCCTCGATGAATGCACAGGTAGTGCAGTTGAGCGAGTATCATCAGCTTGACCACCTGACGGACATTGCAATTGTAGAGGACATGCCTGGCAATACAGGCAACGTATCATGGTATCTCGACGACTTGCGTGTGCTGGCACACAACGGCACCAGAAGTGTGATGCGTGAAGACTTCAGTTGCGGAGACCTTGCTGCTATGACCACTGGAACTGGCTGGGAGGTCAGTGAGGGGGCCACGCAGTTCGATACGACCACGGCGAAGAATATCGGTATGAGCCGATCTGTGTTGAACATCAATCCGATTGCTCTGGCGGCATTCTTCTCAATTGAGGCGCAGACAGAGTTTCTCAACGGCTGGTATTCGGTCACGAGATACAACGAGACCGCCTATGGCGATTTTCTATCCGGTCACGATGAAGAGACGACTGGCTGGTTCCGTGGAAAGTGGTATCAGCACTACTTCTCAATTCTGGATGTTCCCGAGTCAGGTCTCTATACACTGGTGCTCGAAGGCATTCCCGATGCGAATCTCAGCGAGGCCCGGCTGTGGATTGATGGTCAGGAGATGATCTTGCAACAGGTCGAAGTCGAATTGCATGTCTCCACGTATCTGGGGACTGGCCTGCACGCACTGCATCTCCGTCTCTATTCTGATGGTGCCACTCACGTGAATGCCTTCAGGCTACGTGTAGTTGGTGCAAGCAGTACAGATGGCTGGCGCGCCTACGTTCCTCATCACGGCCGATATGTGGCCATCTACTACGACCATGGTCATTATGCACGCATCCGCGAGGGCGGCTCTCCAAGCTACTACGTCGACTCACGGGCGATGCTTGACAAGGCGGATGTTCTGATGGTCAGTGATGCCATCGGTGGTCTGAAGGTGGTGCTGAATGCGGACGACTTGCTGGACTATATGCTGCGGGACATCAACAGTATGGGCTATGATGAGTACGGTCGTCCAATGAGTCCGCTGTACGAGACCGCCGGCAGCGTGATCTTCACCAGCGATGCGATTCCTGATACCGTCTATCAGGGCGAATACAGTGGAAGCATTATCGAGCGCTTCCTAGAGGGCAATGGCTACGTGAGTGTTGATGGCAACCTGCCCTTCTCAATGACTACTCACGCTGACGGTTCGGCGAGTATCTGGCCTCGTGCAGCCGAGTACATTCTCGATATGCCTGTTGACGAGGCGTGGTATCATGCAGATAATGCCACAATCACGTATGGTCCTCGTGATATCCCGTATAAGGGACTCTTCACAGAATCTGAACTTGACCCCGAACTCTGGGCTACTGAGTATACCTACGAGTTTCCCGTCGCGAATCGTAAGCATGACCAACCTGAGATGATTCAGAGGGTGTCTCTAGGGACTGATGGAATGACTATTGAGTACAAGGGCCCTGTGGAGTCGTGGATTGAGGTATTCCGTTCGAACTCAAGCGAATACAAGACAATCTTCGCCCCAGGTATTACAAGAGTGGCTGCTAGAATAGTTCTTCCGTATGGTGGTCAAGTGTGGCCCCATTTGTACAACCTACGGATTGAGGGCGTCTACGTATGGAACTCGAGCGAGGAGGAATCCATAACATTCGGCACGATATCCCACAAGGCGCTCCAGCTTGATGGGGGAATCCCTGTTGAGATTGAATTCGACCTGAGTCGAATTGACGCATTTTACGACCTTATGGTAGAATCGATTACTTTTGAGATACGGTTACTCTCGGCAGATCTCTTGACGCCCTTCACTATAGAATCTGTATATGTAAAGAAGGAATTCTGCGTGCGCACTCACAATGGTATTGACAACCGACTTGCAATGCTCATTCCAACTCCGCAGACAGGCACACTCTCTGACTTGCGTCTTCGAAGAGTTGTCTTGCCGAAGTATCAGGATATCATCTCAATGCTGTCGACATTCGGTCTGCTAGATGAGATGAGAGATTTCACACAATCCGACTATGCTCCTGCCACACTTCTTGCTGCTGATGGGACTGAACTATCGCATCTTTCTCTAAGATCCTCAGAGGAGACTTTTGACTTGATATTGGAATCAATGGACTCGCCGTGTACATTGAGCGAAATGGACTTCAAAGACCGAAATGGTGCAACGGACCCACTCTTGTATAGACTCAGTCTTGCAGAAACTTCATCTCAATACTCGGATGCCTTTGCTGTTCGATTCTACTGGAACGTGAGGCTCTCCGCTGCGGAAGGATATGACATGCCAACTGAGCTACCACCCTCATCTGAAAGCTTCAAGTATTGGATGCCCGACGTCACAGTGACTCTACGACGCGAGCCTCTTGGTACTGCCAGTACTGCAGCCGGACACCTCATAATGGGTGACCTAACAGGCTATTCCCCTCTCTGGTCACTCGATACACGGTTTCTGCTTGAACAAGACCGGCGATACCTTGAGTACGGAACGTGGGCTCATCAAGCGCCACCGCGTCACGCTAACCCCATCACGTTTCAGGCTGACCGGTGGGGTGGAGGAATTGTCACCTACGGCATATCTCAGTTTGTCACGAGTGAAC
>JAGSHP010000442.1 GCA_029855925.1 Candidatus Thorarchaeota archaeon
GAGTAATGTCAAGCATTAAAAACGTGTAATGTGTCTGGTGAACCAGACTGTGTTAACGGTTAGAACCAGTACATTTCGAATACCCTCACCGTGCATTAGAGGAGGAACTACTGTTGGATTCAGAGCTACCAAAAATCGAAGACAAGGATGAGTTTGAGCCCGAGTTGTATATGGAAGTTCTCCGGGAGGACCCTCCGTTCAAGAGGTATGTCTCCAGAGGAGACACTCCAGACCTCATCGACATTCCCGACCCGCACCTTGACGCAGATCATGCGATAACAAGAGCTGTGCGCATGACAAAGTCTGACAGTACCCCTCGCATTCAGCCCATTCTTGGTAGTGCAGGTATGGGGAAGACTCACCTCTACTGGGTGATAAAGGACCGCGAGTCAAACTCGAACCCCGGACCATATCGAGCTGTGTACGTTCCCTCACCGCCATCGCCTGTCAGAGTACCTCTGCACTTCTACTCCTGTCTGGTCGACGAGATTGGAACGGTCATGTTCGATGACATGGCTGACACACTGCTGGGTCGATATGGTGTGCTACAGGGCATAGTGAAGAAACATTACGACTTCTCCGACCTGATGCAACGCGCCCTGCAGGACTATCCTGGGGTCGCCGCTGACCCTGTGAAGGTGCTCATAAAATACAGACTGGACGAAGAGGCACGCGACCTCGCACGGCGCTGGCTGTTGGGAGAGGCTCTGAGTCCCGAGGAACTTGAGGCACTTGATGTCCGCACGTATCTCGAGGACGATGATGTGACACTTGCGGCGTTCAAGCTGTTGACTGAGGGGTCCGACCGACCAATACTCCTGTTCATTGATGAGATGGAGGGCCCGTTCAATACGTACGGAGAGGAGGGCGAGAGACGATTTCTGGAAGTGCTGAAACGTATCTACAACGAGTGCACTAACGTGCTGATAATTGCATCCTGCCTCACTGAGATCTGGGACCGTGTGTACAACATTGCGGATGCGCCCACTCGTTCGCGAATGGAGACCCCCGTCCAGTTGGAGAAGTTTTCACGGGAACATGTCGCCACCTTTGTTGAGGAGTCCATGGAGCTGTACTGGGATGAGAACAATATCGACCCGCCACCCAACCCCTACTTCCCCTTGACGGAGGATGACATCACGCAGATCTACGACCACTCGAACGGGGTACCGCGTGAGGCAATACGCCAGGTAATAACCCGGGTTGACGAGATTCTCTTCGGCAAGTCTACAACCAAGACTGAGGGTGCTGACTATGTCATCAAGCTGACACCCAGCGTCGTCATCGGCTCAATTGTGAAGGCTCTTCAGATAATCGCCGAGAAGCGAGATCTTCGCGTGGAACTGCAGGCTGCGAAGGGCAGTTCAAGAAAGGAGTCTGCTGCCGTCATGTCGATCTCAGGCGGCTCATCGGAGTACCTCTTCTCCATCGAGGTACCAAACGTGAAGAACTGGGACCGCAGCGGCGGAGTGGCAGCCTATTACTCCGCACGACGCCTCAAGAAGGCTCTCGATGAGGGCGTTGTTCAACTTGCCATAGTTGCAGTCCCTGAGGCTACTGCCGGTGCTAAGTTCGAGTCAGTGGTGGCTGAATCAGACGACAAGATCGCGGTGCTACGCTTGACATCCTCTTCTGCGTCAGCGCTCATTGATGCGACTACCAACGACCAGATTCCACCGGAACTGGTCGAGTTCTTTACGACGCTTGTTAACACGATGTTCCCCCAATGAGGTGCCAGTTGGATACAGCACCTCATCTCCCATTCCTGAGATTGTACCCAACGATAGATTTTTTAACAC
>JAGSHP010000444.1 GCA_029855925.1 Candidatus Thorarchaeota archaeon
AAATCTATTGCACGTATCCTCACCTGCGGTCTCTCAAACGAAACTCTCGCTTGCGTCGTATTCTTCAGGATTCTACCTACTTCTGCAGATAGGCTCTGCCCAGAAGTACGTGGCTGTTCTGCAATGAAACTACGAACATAGAAAGTAGTCCCAGGGGTCAAGAAATTCCCCAGGTCTTCGCTCATGATGTCCGAAACCCTATGTATTCTGACAACAACCTCCCCACACTCTCGTAGAAATGCGGCTCTCTTCAACAGGAAGTCGGTTGGGTTGTTCGACAACTCGGCGACTCCGACACGTCCATACCAATCTATAGTGGAACTGGCGTCAAGTATCTTGAGCAGTGCTTCACTCTCTGCTCTTGCAAGATCTGGGTACTCCCCGCTAATGATCAAATAATATTGTTTCAAAGCTTTACTCCAACCATAATTCTAACGTTCTAAGTTGTCGCCTCCAAGGAATATCTGTTGCATCTTTCCATACAGCTCATCTATACCTGTCATTTGTTTTGCAGACACAGGAATGACTCCAGTGCTTCCTCCAAGGTCCTGTAGCATTCGAAGTACCGCCTCACTATACTCTCTGGAGATGTCAGGAATCTCTGCGGATAATGCATCCTCAAGCAAGTACGGCTCCTCCCCCCAAGCCCTTATCTCCTCAATCTTGTCAGACATCAGTATATCCGATTTGCTGAGCACATTCAGCTGTGGAAGCCTGAACCTCATATTGATTGAAATACCTAGTAGTAGTGAAGAAAGGAACCCCTCCGGAGTACGCGCAATATTAGCATCCACGAGATAAAGTGCAATTGCTGGCTCATTGCCAGCGAGACCAGAAACAATGAGAGGTCCTGAGTTTCGGTACGCAAAGAGTTCCATCTGGCCAGGGCAATCAACAATGACATAATCTGCTGCGGTTTCCAGAATCTCGTCCCTGATATCCTGCACATAATTGACAGCCATATCAACGGCTGCCACGAGGGCCCCATTTGGCCCCAGGCCAAAAGTTTCGATTATGTTTCCATAATCTATGTACTCACGAATGTCTACATCACTCGTAAAGGGGGGGTCATCGACCCCAGGATCGATATTCACTATGGCCACACTCATCTCCAGAGATGTAAACCACTTCTCGAGCGCAGCAGTTAAGAGCGACTTTCCCGCGCCAGCTGTCCCAACAATGAATACACTAAACATCTTCACACACGAAACAACATTCAAGAACTCCTATGAAATAAGCATAGTGTGTGTGAGTTAATTTCACTCTCAACTCAACTCATACCACCTTTCATTGCAATACCGGCTCATGTGGATTGAGCCAACACACTTGCGCGCATTGCATTTTGGAAAATGAGCCGGAACGATTCCATTATGTTTCGTCCCTCCTTCGCTATGGTTGGAAACACCGGAACCGAATCTGGTATATTGAGCTCTTTGCGAAGGGTGCCTTCTCCCACAGCATTATGCATATCCTGCTTGTTGAGTAGGACGACAATTGGCAACGATCGTTGTTCGTTCTCCAGCAGACTCATCAACTCCTGCCAACTCGCGACGTTCTCTGGCATCAAACTCTCTTGAGAATCGGCCACAAACACAATCCCATCAGTACCAACCATTACAACCTCCCGTGTAGATCTATAGAAGTCTTGACCTGTGGCCGTCCACACATGTGCATTGACGGTCCACCCCCCTGCAATTGGAATCGGGATGGTCCCGAAGTCGCAGAACATGGTGCGACCCACTGTATTTTCAATCGCTGTAAGACGATCATACACATCTAGTACTGTGAACAACCAACGAATTGATGTTGTCTTTCCGCTCATTGCTGGGCCAAAGAATACAATCTTCAGACCAATTGTTCGTGTTCCATAATCAACTATCAACTCTGGGACCTCCTATGCACCCCACATACTATCAACCCAAGCTCCTATTCCAAGCAGGCTGTCATCACTAACACAATCCGAAAAGTCCTCATGCCATTCAGCTTTTATAAACTGAATTATATCTCGCAGTTCTCCAATGTTCCATCCAATTGCCTCAAAGAGATTGCGTTTTGTTAGTTTGGTTGATGCTCCAAGCTCCCTTGCAAAACGTACTCGTGAAAGAATTGTTACAGCTCGATGGGCGGCATGGACAAAGCCATTCACCTCTTCATAGAACATATCCTTCGTGATGCTACTTGACTCCTCCTCCAACTGGAGCAATTCTGAAACAAATGACTCAGGAACAGTCATGTCCCGTACTGACTTCTTTAGAAGTCTTCTAATTCGCTCTAGGGATTGCCTCTTCCTCGAGAGAATCTTCCCGACAATATGTTTTTCTACCTCAAGCTTGCTCTCAATGGGACGCATTGTTTGGAATTGAACCTGTTCAGACGAATCGACTTTCAGAATGCCAACGTTTGGTGAACCTTGTCTAGCAATGTGATAGACCCTTTCCATTGTGGCATCATCAATGTCCAGACCAAGTACGCGTGAACCATATGGTACTCCAACTATCCATCCCACAAGACTCGACATTCTGTCAAGGAGCAATCGCAGATTTGCAGACTTGGCGCATACAACTGATCTTGCAACCTCGTAATTGTGGCGTTCCTCCAACCAAACTGCAAGAATCTCGTCTTCTAGAGTAAAATCTCGCCAAAATACAAGTTGATGTCTATGGGGTGCCATTGATACCAGGCCATCTACAAACTCATCAACAGCCTCGGGTATCTGACCTACTACCAATATTGGAAACCTATTCAATACCGCATGTAGTAGCATATGGAATTGGTCTCCAAGTAATTCAATCATCTCTAGTATAGAGTATCTCATGGTTGACCCCCTGAAAACAACTGTTCCTGTCCCGAATATCCTAGAATGAGTTCCTTCAGTTCCGAGGGTATCTCCGTCTGGGTGGAAACTGCCTCTAGGATTCGATTCGACTCTGTAATGTAGTGTTTGAGCAAAAGGCGAATCAGGCCAAGTTTCTGTGCATTATGAGAGACCAAGAGACTGAATACCCCATTAGGAACTGCATAAATGAAGTGTCGCCCGTGCTCCCCTTCACATGTAACCCGCTCGAGGGTCGCATTTCGTAGAGTGCGAAGTACACGCTCGGATGCATCATATAGCGCAAAAGTCATTGCCGCTGCTCGATCATCGGAGAACCTCGTGAGACTCACACGGATTCCCCCATTTAGAGTGAAAAACACTGAGAGCGTACCTGGAATTGTGTCCGTAATCTGTCTGAGTATATCTCGTAGTGCGAGAGCACGCGCTCTATCAATTGACATGATTGGAAACGATACATTGCCAAGTGATCCCTGTCCCTCAACCACAGAAAAACCTTGGAGGACCTCGTTTGTTTCTGTTGAAGTGAATGTCCTAAGAGGCGGGAGAGTGCCTTCAAGGTGCTGCTTGAGTAGGAATGAAATTCGTGACATATTTTGTTTCATTTCTATGAAC
>JAGSHP010000267.1 GCA_029855925.1 Candidatus Thorarchaeota archaeon
AGTATACCGAGGTGCTGCGAGAGGCTCATGAGGCATTGAGGAGGAAGTGAGCAAATGGTAAGATATGAGGTACGGATTGGTGGCTTTGGTGGACAGGGTGTTGTGACCATGGCGGTCGTCATGGGTGAGACTGCATCCCTGATAGACGGTAAGTACGTTGTGCAGACTCAGTCCTATGGTCCAGAGGCTCGTGGCGGTTCAAGCAAGAGCGAGGTGGTCATGGATGATGAGGAAGAAATCGACTATCCAAAGGTCCAACGGCCAGATGTCTTCATTGCCATGAGCAGGGCGGCATATCTCTCATACAAGGATGGTCTCAAGGAGAATGGGACGCTCATTGTGGACGAGGACCTCGTTGAGATTGAGGGCGACTTGCCAAAGGGTGTAAAGATCTACAAGATTCCCGCAACCAGAATTGCTGAGAAGGATGTTGGTGTCAAACAGGCCAGTAATGTGGTCATGCTTGGCGCCTTTGCGGTCATCACCAAGGCAATCTCTCTTGATGGGCTGAGGAAGCGAGTCGAGGACCGCTGGCCCAGATTCGTAAAGACCAATCTTCAGGCTCTTGAACTCGGAATTAAGGCAGGAGAGGCTGCTCTGGCGAGTGGGGAAAAATAGGCACTCATTACAGAGTCATACTGGTCAGACAGTTTGTTGAGTGATCTTTAGAGGAAAGAGTGAACGAGTCCGCAGATGCGGCTCGTTACTTAACTATTCTAGTAGATGACCATGTCATCACGGCTCAGAAATGCCATCTCAAACTCTGCATCCAACCGGATGACGTTCCGTGGGCATGATTCTGCACACTGATTGCACAGGACACATCTGTCAAAATGGCAGATTGGTCGAAAACCAGTCTTGGTCTTGAAGTCCTCAGGGCGACACTCTATCATCTCAATAGCTCCTGAGGGACAGACGCGTTCGCATATCTTACAACCAGTACACTTCTCTGGTTCCGCATATGTCCATCTACCACGGAGACCCTTGGGAATATTGAGTCCCTCTTTGGTGAACGGATAGATGACGGTCGCGGCCTTGGATTGAGCGCTCTTTAGCAGCTCCTTTTGCATCTTACCGAGGCGAGGCATCTTAGATCACTCCCATTATTGGAAATACGTACGTGATGGCAACCTGGACTATCATAATGGCAATCAGTGCCAAGGGGACCATGAACTTCCAGCCATACCGTACAATCTGGTCGATTCGCCAGCGGGCGAAGAGCGTTCTCATGTTTGAGAAGATGACCACCACAATTGCCGACTTCAACATGAAGACCAGCGGATAATAGATCCAACCAACCCATGTTGTTGCAGCCAGTGATGCAAAGTCCACAGAGAACACGCTCACAGGAATAAACTCTAACAGATACGGGCCACCAAGGAATAGTGTGGTTGCCATTCCCGCACTGAACGCTAACAGAATGTCTTCAGCCATGTGAATTAGAGCAAGCTTCTTGCCGCTGAACTCGACCTGCCAGCCATGAACGATCTCGGTTTCAGCGTGACTCACATCAAAGGGAATGCGCTCCAATTCAGCCTGCGAGGCTATCAAATAGATGATGAATGGCAGGATGAGCAACCATGCATAGGCTGGATGCATCTGTGTGAGTCGGTACATGATGGTACTGAGGTTTAGACTTCCGGTCAGAAAGGCGGGTGTGATGAGCGCAAGAATTAGTGGAATCTCAAAACTCACCAGAAGCATGCCGGTACGAGCAGCACCCGTCTGTCCAAATGGATTTGAGCTGAAGTACCCTGCAAGGATGATGACGAACGCCAAGAGGGTACTCAGGAACAGGATGATGATGAGATCGCCCTCGAAGCTGAGAATCCCCTGAACTCCTGGAGCAGATGGATTCATGTCGACAATGGGCAGAAACATGCACAGTAGGAGCGAGAGGACAAGCATCACTACAGGAACAGCTGCAAATCCTCTACGATCGGCCTTCTCGGGAGTCAGGTCCTCTTTTCCAAGGAGCTTGAAGAAGTCCATCAGTGGCTGTAGAATTCCCTTCCAACCGGTATGAAGAGGCCCAACACGATTCTGCAGACGTGCATAGACCTTACGATCCACCCACTCCCAGAGAAGAGCCAGGAATGTGATGAAGAAGATACCAGGGAAGACAAGAATCCAGAACGTCTGAATGAGTACCTCTACGAATAGATTCACCAGTGTCTGCATTTTATCTCTCACTCCTTGGATGATCTTTGTACCACTTGTTCGATTTCACCCGTAGTACGTCGAGTGGGACAAGTTCCATTGTCTCATCATCTGCATCAACAATCACAACACGGTCAGTACAACTGTAGCATGGATCGATTGCTGCAAGAATGATCGGCGCATCCGCGAGATAGTTACCACGCAGGGTGTGTGCCATTGAGACCCAGTTGGCATGAGTCGGTGCACGGACCTTGATGCGCTCAGGCTTGTCAGTGCCATTTGTCACAAGATAGTGGACTAGCTCTCCACGGGGAGCCTCATGCCGGGCCAGGACCTCGTTTGGTTGAATCCTGGGTCGTACCCGTTCGCGGATTGGACCATCCGGCATGTTCTCAAGAAGCCAGCGACTCATCTTAATGGACTCGATGGTCTCGACCACCCTAACAATTGAGCGTCCGGCAACGTCACAACGATCATTCAAGATCATCTCAAAGTCGCCCGTGTCCAGAAGATGATAGTACGCCTGAGTGGGATCGTTGAAGCGCACATCCACTGGGACGTTACTGCCACGCGCGGTTGGACCTACAGCACCAGTCTTCTTTGCAACATCGGTCTCGAGAATACCAACATCAGCGACACGGTCCCAGAAGGTCTTCTCATGAATTGCAACATCACGGTAGTAGATCATCCGTTCCTCAAGCTTGTCAAGTCCACGAAGCAGCTTGGGGACAAGTTCATCGGGAATGTCGCGGCGAACACCTCCAGGCGTGTTCATGTCATGGTGAACGCGGTTTCCGGAGATATTCTCCAGCATGTCCATTGCAACCTCACGGTCCCGCCAAGTGTACATGAAGGCGGTATCAAAACCTACCTCATGGAATGCAACACCAAGCCAGAGGATGTGTGAGTGAATACGATCAAGTTCCCACACCAATGTACGAATGAATTTCGCACGTTCGGGAATCTCAACCTCGGCTGCAGCCTCTACCGCCTGTGCATAGTTTCCGTTGTGAGTTGCAGAGCAGATACCGCAGATGCGCGCCAGGAGGTATAGATTCTGAATGTGACTGTTTGACTCGGCAAGCTTCTCGACTCCTCGGTGATTGTAGCCGATGTTCACCTCAGCATCGACAATATACTCGCCCTCAATGGTGAGCTTGAACATGCCAGGCTCCTTGAGAGCGGGATGCTGTGGACCGATGGGTATTGTGACTCGCGGGGGAATGACAACTCTGCGTTCATTAGCACTGGTCATGTTACATCTCCTCCCTTGGTTTGGGGCCCTGCGTCTTGGACCGCTCCATCAACTTGCGTGGGTCAGTCCAGTCCTTTCGAAGGGGATATTCCTCGGCAGGCCAGGTCTCGGGCAACTCGCATCGTCGAACATTGGGATGCCCAACAGGGAATATGCCAAAGAGCTCCCGGATCTCATTCTCAACAAACTCTGCACCGGGTACGAGGTCGGTTATGGATGGATACTCAGGATGATTGCGAGGAACGTTGACGCGTATCGTGACAGCAATCTTTTGGTCGTTCAAGAAGAAGTGATAGTTGGCCTGAAGGTCATCGCCAAGGTCTCTACCTGAGAGCGTGCTGAACTGCCACATGTCATGGGTGTCTTGCATGTAAGTGATGAATTCGCGCAGTTTGTCAGGGTGCACACGAACAAAGACACGACGGGGCTGCACATGGACATAGCATTCTTCAGCTATGACCGCATCGGGTTGATCCCGTAGGATTGCATCAAGTAGAGCGTACTCTCTTTGATGAGTCTCGTCACGTTCTGCAGGTCTGTGTTCGGACACAATGGATTCAGTATTAGTACCGCTCATGCGTGAACAGCCTCCACGTCGTCTGTTGTTTCCTCAACAGGAGGGGCGGGCTCCTCGAAGTCCGGAGCCAGTTCCTTGGGTGAAACTCCCATTATGTCAGCCAAGACTTGGAGAAGCTGATATGCACCATACATTATGGC
>JAGSHP010000116.1 GCA_029855925.1 Candidatus Thorarchaeota archaeon
CTCAACAATCGTGTATTCGCCCTCAGGCACAAGCTCAACAATCTCTCCCTCGACACCAAGAGGGATCAGAATCTTAGAAGTAATAATTCCAGTTTCAGGAACCTCACCGATGATGTCGCCAGCGACGACCTTGTCTCCGACTTTGACGAGCGGCTTGAAATGCCATTTCCTCTCCTTATCAAGACCTGCGACGGTGAGACCGCGAGTGATGAAGTCACCTGAGATCTCCTTCAGTTCCGGAAGGGGGCGCTGGATACCATCATAGATAGATCCCAAAAGGCCAGGGCCAAGTTCGACTGATAGAGGACTGCCAGTGGCGATGACAGGTTCACCAGGTGCCACTCCTGACGTTTCCTCATACACCTGTACTGTAAACTCCGTCTCTCCAACTTCAATTACCTCCCCAATGAGCTTCTCGTCGCCAACTCTGACAACTTCATGCATCCTTACACCGGGGATTCCACTACACTGGACAACTGGTCCAGCTATGCGCTCTATCCGTCCAACATGTTCGGTCATGTGTTCATTCACCAAGGCCGACTAATCATATACTGATTTCGATTCCAACTGCACGCCTAACAAGCTCTTTGAGAACAGTTTCGTAAGCACCTGTTGGGCCTCTCCTATCGGGAATTAGAAGGACGACTGGGACTGGAGCCTCTGAGAGCTCGAGAATAGTGTCTTCGATCTTCTTTGCAAGTGGTTCGGTAATCAGAATAAGCCCCATCATTGGATCACTGAAATAGGACCTGAGAGCCTGTCGGGTTTCGGCGGGGCTCTGAGGGACTGTACTCTCTGTCACTCCAGCCATTCTGAAACCAATGACAGTGTCCCGGTCACCTATTACCGCAATCTTATCACTAACCATGGGATGGCCCACACAGCAGTTGTCTCTTGAAGTTGCTTGAGCGTCTGGCTAAAAATGATTTGGAAGAGGAGTGGTACTAACTTTACCGTTCAGTAAACTGGCTAATTATCTCGTCCTCATCGACAATTGTCCAGCAGTAGAGACATTTGAGTTTGATTGGCTTGCGAGAAACGACTTGATATTTTGGTAGAATTGGCTCACGTTCTTTGTTGGTAATACATCGCGGGTTGGGACAGATGACTATATTGGTCAACTGATCGGGGAGCTCTACACGCCGCTTGTCAATGACCTGTGAGTCGCGAATCTTGTTGATGGTTGCTTCAGGTGCAACCAAGGCAATTCGAGCAACCTCGGAGTCCTCGAGGAACCGGTCTTCAATCTTTACTATGTCCTTGCTTCCAATTCTAGAACTTGATATGTTCATAGCAAGGGTGACAACACTCCCCTCCTTTCCGGTGATACCAAGTATTTGTAGCACCTCAAGAGCGTGTCCGGCACGAATATGGTCAATTACTGTTCCGTTGTGAATCTTGACGATTCGAATGTTACCAACCTTGTCATGAGCCACGAGAGTGCACCACATCCCAAAGCAATCCATTCGCACAAGTGAATAGTTTCCAACCGTAGCGGCTACTTAATCCGATTTATCACTTCCGCATTAACTCATAAGAGAAGGTTGATATGCGTTTCAAGAGACTCTGCTACAAGACATTGGTGAAAAAAATTGGTACTTGAAGGTCTGGGCAAAGCCCTCAACTCAGCGCTCAAGAAGTTATTCGGAGCAAGCGTCATAGATGAGGATCTTGTGAAGGAGCTAGTCCGTGATATCCAACGGGCATTGCTTCAAGCCGATGTTGATGTAAACCTAGTAATGGCAATCACGAAACGTGTTGAGGAACAGGCCCTAGCAGAGTCTTTGCCAAGGGGCATCTCCAGAAGGGAACACATTGTCAGAGTAGTCTGGGATTCACTGGCATACTTCTTGGGAGAAAAACCGGTTCCGCTCACAATCAATCCAGGTAAACCGAATGTCATCATGTTAGTAGGAATCCAAGGGTCTGGTAAAACGACGACTATCGGCAAGCTTGCAAGGTATTATCAAAAGAGGGGTATCAAGACAGGCGTGATCTGTGCGGACAATTTTAGACCAGGAGCATACAGCCAGCTGAAACAGCTTGCTGAGAAGTCGAACATTCCGTTCTATGGTGATGAGAAGGAAAAGAATGCAGTCAAGCTTGCAAAGCGCGGCGTGTCGGAGATGAAGAAGAAGGGTATCGAGTTAATCCTAGTAGACACGTCAGGCAGACATAGAGAGGAAACGGGTCTCATAAAGGAGATGCGTGATATCGCCAAGGCCATTAAGCCGCAAGAGATAATCCTCGTGATAGATGGCACACTCGGACAACAGGCCGGCTCTCAGGCTGCCGCCTTCAAGAAGGCCACAAACATTGGATCGATAATTGTGACCAAACTTGACGGTGGTGCAAAGGGAGGTGGCGCTCTTTCAGCAGTTGCAGCCACCGGTGCACCAATCAAATTCATTGGCGTTGGAGAGGGGATGGATGCTATTGAGCCATTCAATCCGACCAAGTTCGCAGGCCGGCTCTTGGGAATGTCTGATATCAAGGGGCTCATAGAGAAGGTACGGGAGGCTCAGATTGAATTCGACGAGGATGCAGCCAAACGCCTGATGAAGGGTCAATTCACCTTGACGGACATGATGGCTCAACTCCGCCAACTCAAGAAGATGGGACCAATGGGCAAGGTCATGGAGA
>JAGSHP010000082.1 GCA_029855925.1 Candidatus Thorarchaeota archaeon
CATCTGCACCGTGATTATAGGCCCATGTAAGACCCTCCTCAATGGTGAGATAGGTGTTGCTAGCTCCCAGCACTCGGATCATCATGAGCTCCGAACTTGGAGCAACTCCAACGTATTTGCGATAACCAAGCTGACCTCCAAGGAGAATACCTGCAACCGCAGTTCCATGACCATCAGTGTCGACATGCGTACTCGTTGTCAGATTCACTCCACGCTGCCAGAATTCGACATTGGCCTGGGGAGTTCCATCTGCCTGAACTATGTATTTGGTCTTGGGGGTCGTCAACATGACGAGCTTCTCACCAGTGTCTAGTGCATCATTTCCGTTCGTGTCGTTGACAACAAAGAACGGCTCACCAATGTCGGGGACACCGTTCTGGGTGATATTGTCGACCCACAACCAATCGGTTGTCACATTGTATGTGCCATCTGAGTCGAGGTCAATGAAGTAGAGTACCTCATTGGCATCAGGATTAGTATCGTTGTCGAGATCCACATAGTCGGTGCCATTGTCAGGCGACCCATTCGATGGAGTATCAATCCACGAATATTCTGTATCTCCGGGAAACCAGAGGTCCGGGTGTTTCCAATCCACTCCGGTATCAAGATCCGCTATGAGCATTCCCTCGCCAGTAATATTGCGCCCGAGTCCATCCAACATGTTCCAGGTGTCATTCGCATTTATCTCAGGAATGGAAACATCGCGTGTGGACTGGAGATGGTTGACCGAGGACTGAGCATCAATGGTTCGAATTATCCCAGTCTGCATAAGAGCGTCAAGTGCGGATACACTCCCTCGCAAGAGGTAGTATTCGTCGACATGACTCAATTGCGGGGTGCCAAGACTGAAACGTACACCTGTAGAGGTGATCAGGTCGACAAGGGACGTACTAACACCTTCAGTAAATGTGACCATGACGGGAATATTATCGCCGTAGACCTGAGTGAGAGCCTGAAAATCAAGAGGGGTTGCAAGAGGTAGTCTTTGAAGTGTAGAAGGCTGCTCTACAGTCGTCTGCTTTTCAATGGGGGTGGGAATTATAAATAACATGATTATTAATATTAGCGGTGTAATCCTTATCATAAGACAGCCTCCTATACGTGGCTGACATAGAGAGAGGGCGCGGTCCTCTCAAGCAATAAGTAATAGGGCACAGTTCTTGATTAATCTATGTACTAAATGTTTTCACTCAGCTTCGGTCATGTCGGACTTGTTCTCTACTCGATTTATAGCGTCCGAAGACTTTGTTGACAGGGGCATCGAGTCGGTCTTGACCATTGCAACGAACCCAGGGTCCTCGTCCTCACGCGTGAGTTTTTGCCCCTCGTATAGTGAGGTCCCGCCAGCAACAAGATAGGCGACACATATGCAGATGACAAGGGGAATCAAGAGGTCAAAGGTCTGGCTGATCTCCAGTAACAGCACGGTAGAGGCCACTGGTGTGTTTGTGTTCGCGGCGAGAACGGCGCCCATGCCGAGTACGATGAATGCGGGGATATAGTCTGGCGCAAAGATCTCACCAAAGACCGCTCCAAGCATCGCACCAACAAAGATGGACGATGAAAGAACACCACCCGAGACCCGACCAGCCACTGCAAAGGAAGTCGCAAACAGCTTGCCCATCATCAACATGAGGAGTACCATAATAGGAACCTGTGACGTGGCAATGTGAGAGATCACATCGAATCCGAGACCTGCAAGTGTGAGCGTGGGGTCAAACAGCATCGCACCCACAAAGAGAACGATACAGGCGAAGGCGGAACCTGCGATAGGGTCTGCCCAGTCGGGCAACTCAAGCCGGAAAAAGTTGCGTGTACGCATCAGAAAGACAGCAAAGAAGATTGCCACTCCACCCGATATCAGTCCCAAGAGGATCACGGTGGGAACGATGCTCATGGTGAAGTCAAGAGATGCCTCAAAATCAAAGAGAGGGCGAATCCCAAGAATCACTCCGACCACGAGATACGAGGTGATTGAGGCGAGCACCATCGGCACAAAGAAGCCGAGGCGTGCATCCCTCTTGTAGGGCGCCTCTGCGGCAAAGAGAGTCCCCCCAAGTGGGGCCTTGTAGATGGCAGCCGTGGCTGCAGCCGACCCCATCATGAGGAATACGCGCAAGTGTGAAGGTTCGTCATAACCCAGTTTCCTTCCGATGACATTGCCAATTGCTGCACCGATCAGAACAGCAGGGCCCTCCTGCCCAACTGGGTTCCCAGAACCAATGGACACGGATGTCGCCAGCAGCTTGGTTGCAGCGGTGCGTGGATGAATCTCAGAGGGGTTATGGGTGAGTTCAATTGCCTTGGAGATTCCGCTCCCCTCAACCTCCCGTGCCCCAAAATAGATCATCGCTCCAGAGAAGATACCACCCAAGAGAGGAGCCACAAAGACAGGAATCCATGACAACAGGGAGATGAGAATGTCGGTCAAGATTGAAAAGATGACCATGAAGATTCCACAGATTATTCCTGTGAGGATTGCTGCAGGAACGTAGATTCGATACAGATGAGTGAAGTGTGAGAAGTGAAAGATCTCCTTCAGGGGGCGGACCGGTGCAGATTGTGTTGACTCCTCATTAGCAAGATTCAATGTTATGCACAAGAACAACTGGAACCATTCTCTTTATGAGTCATCCTAGCGGGAATATGAACAGCGACTACCTGCTGCTGGAACGAGAACAATGCCAGACCAATTAGACGACTCGTTTCATCGAAGAGGGGGAGAGTGAGCACACAGGGAGAGGGAGCCTGTCCCAAGCTCAAGGAGGAGGGAACCGTTGATTGTTAGTTGGAAAGACATGGACATTCAGTCCTTTTTCCGCCCAGCAACGGCACTGGGCACAGTTGATCAAGGCTCGTCTTGGTCTTCACATCGAACCTCAGTATCATCTTGGGGTCAGCAGTATTTAAGCCCATATCACGGGATGTCCAGAAGTGTCCAACCTTTGCGCAGCTGTTTGCAACCCCTGATGACCTTGCCCTTGAGATGACCCGACAGTACGTAAGCGGTCTCGACTTTGGGAAGATGCTGGAGATGGCCACTGGCGAGGGCAAGGGCAGGCACATCATCATCGAAAGGGAAAAGCACGATGAGGATGAAGATGAGGAATGATTGCTCGCATTGTGACCACAACCATTGCAGGCGCTAGCAAGTTTCTTGTGAAGGTGTATTCAGCAATGAGGAAGGCACGAGGCGAAGTGAAGCGTGGCTCCAATATATTCTAC
>JAGSHP010000272.1 GCA_029855925.1 Candidatus Thorarchaeota archaeon
ATCCAATAGCTTATGCTGAAAAATTCAAGGCGAATGCCATCAATCCGTTGTTCTTTACCATCACTCCCGAAGTGGTTGAGTCAGCTCACTCTTCAGGTCTGAAGGTCTTTCCGTGGACTGTAAATGACGAGGACATGATGAAGGAGCTGCTGAAGATCGGAGTCGATGGAATCATCACAGATCTTCCCGACTTGGCGGTTCGCGTTGTTGACGACTTCTCGTGAGTCGCTTCACGTGTGTCGTTCCACCCATTTCCGAATTAGGGGATATGCCTCCTTGCGCTTTGGGTGGCAGGTGATGACGTGTTCAGCCCCCTCGATGAAATGAAGCTCCTTGTCGGTTGACCCTATGTGTTCATAGATGAGGGATGCACCCCTTGGATCGACTGTCGAGTCATTCCCCGGTTGAATTATCAGTGTTGGAACTCTAATGTCCGGAAGTTTCTTTCTCATCTCTTTCGCATACCTGAGAAGTCGCTGGATTGCAATGAGTGGTTCACGTTCATATCTCCTTCTTGGGAGGTCATAGAGTTCAGTCAGGTATGAGGTGTCTATCTTCCTGTAAGGCATGAATCTCCTGATCAGTGGTACAAGCTTGCCAAGAAGACCTCCGAGCTTTATTGCCGGTGATATCAGAACAATTCCCTCGAGCTGGGGTTGGCGATATGCGAGGTCCAGCGTAACAAGTCCGCCAGCAGATAGTCCTGCAACAAAGATGTGCTGAAGACCCCACGACCTGACATAGTCAAGTGCAACCGCGGCCGATTGATACCAGTCTTCGGCTGTAGTCTCTGCAAGGTCTTCTGGCGATGTCTCATGCCCTGCTAGAATCATGGAGAAACTGGCAATGCCCTCATTGTAGAGAAACTCTCTCAGGCTGTCCATGTCTTGAGGATTTCCATAGAACCCGTGAATCAACAGGAATCCTATCGATGCACCATCGGGTATGCTCTCTACGCCACGTGGCTTCTCACTCATCAGCTTTACCTCAATATCCAAAGAAAAAGAAAAGGAACGGGAAAGGGGTTCGCGCCCCCTTAACCATTCACTGAACTCCATGCTTGTACTTGAAGCCGCCTCTGAGGAACCCAAGACGAATGCCTGCAGAGAGCCAGGTGATCAAGCTCAGGACTTCCAGACCAATGATCAGCGTCAACACAACGGTGATGACATTGGCCACATCCAGTGGCGTTGGAAATCCAGCAAAGACTGCGAACACATAGAGTGCCACCACTGCTCCGATGAACAAGCCTGCTGCCGCAGACACTCGGATGAGGTTACCCTCGAGTTCATGCCCCTGCCTCAAGATTCTGCTCCCAAGACTAAGGTTGAGGGAGAGTACCAGTACAAAGCTTATCGTATAGAGCATGAATAGTACTGCAGCGGCGGTCAATGCCTGATGCGTGATGTCCTTGGCATCGCCAAACATCATGACCATCAGAGCAAAGAGAAGACTCAGCACTCCGATGATTGGAGCGGTACCTGACCGTGTGCCATGTGCATAACCGACAACTGCAACGTTGCGAACAATGAGTGATAGCACCACCAGTGTCAGAATAGTGGGAGCTTGTACCGCCATTGGAATGTCCGGGAACAGGCTGATGTTGAACCACATGTATGCGGGCCAAATCGCAGGAGGTCCTGCACCAAACAGGCCGAGCAGAAATGCGATGAACGCCATCGAGCTCAGACCAGTGACGATGACCGTTAGGACAGTCTGGGAGAACATCCCCTCGCCTCGGAACTTGGTTTCAAACATCAGGATGAACTGAGTCACCAGAACGAAGATCCATGTGCTTGTCACGAACATGGCAAGTGAGTACGGTGTGACCATCATGAAGATGGATGCAACAACGAGTGGCAGTCCAACTATCAGGTCGTTCTTCCCCGCATACGTTGCTCCCACGAGGAACATGATTGCGGACGGGGAGAAAGTCATGAAGAATGCCAATGCGGGTGCGCCAGAAGTCAGAGATGAACCAATTGTGGTTGCGTAGACTCCAACCGCGGCTAGGAACACCAAGAACCACTTCATGCCACCGCTGATTATGTTCCCAAAGGCCTCGCTCTTCGATAGCTCTTGGGAGCCAAGTCGTGGTGAGAGCAGGATCCAAATGATGAGTGCTGATATGAATCCTTGAACGACCCATGGGGAAGTGATCCATGTTGAGAAGACTGGCTGAATCTTTTCGCCAGTGAACACGTTAACTGTGGTGTACGTTGACCAAGGCATCCAGACTGGGACTCCGTTTACTATCCTTAGAGGGCCATTGAACACAGCAACAGTCCCTATCAAGAATGTAAAGAACCCTGCAATACCATATCCAAACTTTGCAGTTGGAGTACTTCTTGCATACTCGCGGATGTGGGTCTCGGGCATCCACCAATACATCATGGTGAAGAGTTGACCCAGTAGCAGAAAGATGAAGGCCGTAACGACACCGGGTCCGTAGAAGAGCGGTGAAGTGAAGGCAATCGCATAGACCGGCCAGAAGAATCCATTGAATAGGCCAGCTGCCAGCCCCACGTA
>JAGSHP010000390.1 GCA_029855925.1 Candidatus Thorarchaeota archaeon
GGGTGGGCAGGCACTGACCAGTGACTCGCCCCCCTGCCGGAGCTTCGGCAGCCGCGGGCTCTGCGGCCTCGCAAGAAACGTACTCCGCTATGAAGTCCTGTTCGAAAAAGATCGCAGAAAGAATGCAGTTGCTATCTGGTCATGTTCATCTGGACATTCTGATTCACCAGCATGGTGATCCTGCGGCACGGGCTACTGGAGTAGACCTGGGCTTGTCCGTTGCACTGCGGACAGGCAAAGTTGGATCATCGCAATTTCTTGTTCGAAGGATTTGGCGGAAAGAATCGAGCTACTCATCCAGAGGAGAATGATCTCGTCTGTTAACAGAGAATCTTGGCACCAACGGAAGATATGCCAAGGAAATCCTCTTGGACAGATCCACAACAAAGTAAGATCCGTGGGCAGATTCGGTACCCAGGGGCATAGACCGAGCACATGAAACGACCAGGAGAACAAGCAGGCTTTGCTTGTGACTGAGCCAATAGACCCTTCTTGCTCCAAGTTCAGTGGCATATCGATCCGTCGGGTCGCCCCGTTTCTCTTGAGCCATTGGCTGCTGGTCTTCGAAGTACTCCAGCATCAGCCTGAAGTACGCAAGTCTTCGCTGTTCGAAGCTTCGATCAATTGCCGGCTGAACCGACCGTGCCAGTGGGCCGAGAATGCGGCTCGAATATTGGTAAGAGATGCACAAGGATTCGGATACCGTGTCGTTTCGGGGCAACGCCCACGGCAGCTCGTCCCCGCCAGTTCCTCACCCAAAGTCGGCGATTTCGCATGCCGCCTAGCGGTTGAACCACAGTTGGTGTTTCAGAAGTCCAATACCACTGCTTGAGAGGCCTTTGCTAGGTGGTGGTAGTCCCTAGGCAAGCGCCTTGTGCTTGGCACCCAGTACTCACGAATGCCCGCACTCTCGAGTATCTGGATCTTCTCCCGTAAGGTTGGTGCGTCCTTTACCCGACGGACAAGCTCTCTAGGAGGCTTCTTCCTTTCGAAGGCCTTGACATAGATGGGATATCCGTGTCGGACGCAGATGTTCTGTTCTCTCACGTTCTTGCGGAACTGTTTCACGAGATAGTCGTCCCACCCGGACTCATAGTGGATATAGTAGTCCGTTCCTATTTGCCCCCATCTGTGCGGGTCGTAGTTGTCGTAGAGCTGGTCGATAGGCCTATACCTACAGTCAGATATCTGGACGCCCCATTCAAAGCATGCAATCCTCTTGTCCTCCATCTCCAGAAAAGGAATATCCCAGTTGTAGATCATAAAGACGAAGATCTCCTTCCGCTTGTACCCCGCTGCTTCAAGTATCTCAATCTGTTTCTCGATGTGCTTCTTGTACGAGAAACCCCAGTCCCACGCAATCCGAGGGACGCGGAATCCTGCCTTCTTCAACATCTCAGCCAAGTCCGGCTTCTTCTCAAGAAGGCGACCGTCAAAACCGCTCTGTGACTCACACCAGGAGATTAGCCTCTTCTTCCTCAGTTGGATGAGCTCAGCGAGGAGCTCCTCAATGTGTTCATTTGCGAGAAGATTGTTGTCGTAGAAAACAAGCCCCTTCCGCGTGATGGACACTCTAGTCAGATCAACGTCATCGGGACTAGCACAACTGAGCTTACGGCCCCCTGTGTCCACAATCTCGCTCAGAATACATCGCTTTGGTACGTACTCTGGCTCGATTATATGCGTGTAGCAGAACTTACACCTCCGGATGCAGCCACGGGAAGCGTGCACAACCTGAAAATCTATCTCCCCATTCAACTTGTCATAGTCGGGATAGAACTGCTCTGCAATGGAATGGACTCCCCGTTGAATCGCGTCACAATGCGTCCGCCTCTTGCAGTCTTCCGGTTTCAACGTGGCATAGATCCCGCCCACAACAATCCTTGCTCTTGAGAACAAACGGCGATAGTGCTCAGCAGACCGAACAACATAGTCCGACCAATAGGTGAACAAGGACGTAATCCATACCTCGTCGGGACGAAAACAGAGCTCGTCCAGAGGGAGGTTTCCGTAGACCAGCTTGACTTCGCATCCCTCATGTTCTAGCCATCTAGAGATCTTTAGAAGTCCAACGGGAAGATAGTCCTTATGGTTCCTGCTCTTGTACGGAATCGGGAACTCTGGATTGACGAGAAGGAATCTCCTAGACCCAGGGAGCGGCATCACGTCACTGTTCACCATGGTTCCTCCTCTACCTGTGAAGGAAGCCAGGTATTAAACCTCACATATAGCTGTCATCTTGGTTCCGTAGTCCAAGGACAGGCCGGTCTGAACCGGCAAGACCTCCACGCAAGTCTTGGGGCCAAAATACATTCTGGGACATCGGCAGGGCGATGTCTCTCTGTTCACTAGGTGCTTGAAGGAAGCTCTAACGGGAGGTACGGCCCCTGCGAAGAGTCCTGAGGCCCATAGACACTGTTCCGATCTGGCCATGACCGTCGGATCAACTCTACTGTGGACTGCAGGAACCGTTGTCGGATGACACCGGTTCCTACAAGGGATCGGTTCTAGCTACAGAATCCGAGTCGGAATACCACGGAAACAACGTGCTCTACGGCCGACTCAATTGGATAGTCTAGGAATCACAGTTGTTTGTACCGCCAGCTGTTTCATCATTTCAGCGAGGGTATAGAGGAGTCCGGCCAAGACACCTACAGAACCTTTTTGTTGCGAGATGTGCACAGGCACTACGGTCGAAAAGAGGGACTCGCTAGTTTGGCCGACGACCTCAGTAGAGTAGGGGATGATCTATGACCTCGGATAAGCCCAGAACACAGACCGGGTTCTCAGTCAAAGTGGAGGAGCTAGTCGAATACGTGCAGCAGCTGA
>JAGSHP010000294.1 GCA_029855925.1 Candidatus Thorarchaeota archaeon
AGTACGGCGCGTTCATAATGAGCCTGATCAACTCGATTGGAATTCCAGAGATATTGAACAGTAATCTACTCACGATCTCGGTTCTGATCGGGTCGTTCATCTTCTTCAGCATGGTCCTAGCGCTCATTGCAGCCGCGCTGGCGAAGAAGCTAGGCGGCACACTCATTCTCATTGGCGCTATCGTGATGAATATAGTGACACTGGCACCTATCATCATGATTCTGAGTCTGACCGGTTGGAGCCTGCAGACTTTGATGGACACGTGGGTCATCATGCTCCCATTTGGATTCACGCTGTTGATTACCGTGCTGATGTTCACCGTATTCAGAGATAGGGTCAATCGCGCCGGACGGATAATCAGTCTGACGGGAGAGGTATGCCTCAAGGAGAAGGAGGTGTTCATTCCACCGCTCATATCTATGATCTTCTCCCTCTTCTCAGCACTGATCTTTGCAGCAATTGTCCTATACTTCATGTATCCGAACGGGATAGCCAATGACGCGGTACTGACAAACGATGTCATTGCAATCGTTCTGATCAACTTCGTCATCTATCTCTTCATCACAATCTTCGTCTACAAATTCACTTATGCCACATCCTCAGCCATCACGTACATCTACATCCGTGGTCGCAATCCCAGTCTTGGGGACGGCTTCAGAGGCGCTCTTGGTGCTGTTGCAGGAATAGCCGCCCTGTCAATCATGGGCGTGATTGTGAGAATAGTTCAGATCATCATCCGGGCAATCAGCCGAAAGGGACCACCTGGGAGCCGCAGAGCTGGAGATGCTGCTGCGGGAGTCATTGGCTGGGTCTGGGCACTCATCAACTACTTTACGATTCCAGTCATGGTTGTAGAGAACGTCGGAGCAACAAAGGGAATCAAGAAGAGCTTCAAGATGCTTCGGGGCAATTTTGTTGACGTGGTGATAAAGGAGACAGGCGTGCGTTGGGGTTTCTCTGTACTCATCCTCTTGATAGTTGTCGGATTCGCAGGCGCCGGTGCATTCACCGGGTGGCTACAGACAGGAGACCTAGCAATGTCAATCCTCTACGCTATCGGATTCCTGTTCCTTGGAGCGTTTCCAGTCTCGATAATCATCAAGACCTTTGACATTGTATACATTACAATTCTGTACGTGTTCATTAGAATGAAGGACGGCTCGATCTCAAGGACTGCCATTCCATCTCAGGCAAAGAAGGTCTTTGATACTGCGTATAGCCGAGCGAAGAAGGCATAGTCTGGTAGCGGCACCAGCCGCTCCCTCTTTCTTTTTTGTTTCCCCCACTGTTCATTCATGACTCAACCTCAAAAGACTAAAGCACGATTGGCATGATGACCACCGGGCGAATGAAGATGAAACCAGAGATTGCTACGGCTAATGCGCTCGAATCGGTCTTGGAGGCAAGACCTGGAGAATCATTACTGATTGTCTGTGATGACAGCAGGGAAGAGATTGGGCGGGCGTTTGCTGAAGGTGGCACCCGGCTCGGACTCTGGACGCGACTGCTGATCCTCAAGACGCATCCAGACCAATTCAGAACTGAGGTCCCGCCTGAGCTTATGGAGATCATCAACTCTCCTAATCCCCCTGACATCTTTGTCAACCTGCTGCGAGGACCTGCTCAGGAGACACCATTCCGAATCAAGATAATCAAACTTGAAACAAGAAAGAGACGGTCTCGTCTGGGGCATTGCCCAGGAATCACGATGGACATGCTCACAGAGGGTGCGCTCTCCTTGACACGTGACGAGAACGCAGCCATGCAGGAGAATGCTCGAAACTTGCTGGCAATCCTTCAGGATGTGGAGAGCGTACACGTGACTGCACCCAGCGGCAGCGACTTCACACTGAGTACAAAGGGACGGACATGGTTCACCGACACCGCCATTGACTGGAAGACCATGAAATGGATGAATCTGCCAACTGGTGAGGTGCTGGTCGGTCCACAAGAGAACGGCATGAACGGCGTGCTTGTTGCTGATTTGGCCGTTGGTGGAGTGGGACCACTGAACAAGCCCATCACCATCAAGGTCAAGGACGGTGAGGTGGTGAGTGTGGAGTCGGAGGACAAGAAGGCGCTCAAAATCGTACAAGCGACCCAGGCGACGGACAGGATGGCAAAGCATGTTGGAGAGTTCGCCTTCGGCCTGAATCCACGTGCTCGACTCGTAGACGAGTTCCTGGAGTGCGAGAAGGTGAGCGCAATACATGTCGCATTCGGCAATAACATGGACTATCCTGGGGTAGTGGCCAACAACTCGGCAACACATCAGGACTTCCTTGTCGATAAACCAACAGTCGAGGTCACGTACTCAGATGGCCGAACACGGGTTGTTATGAAAGATGGAAAGTTGATCATCTAGGTCAGCCCAGCCACTCAAATGCCTTGTTCCAGGTGACACTGGATCCCGAGAAGGGGTCAAGATAGAGCGTCTGGAAGAATCGAGAGACCGCGCCCTTAGCCACAGCACGCCTCCAAGTTGGGTGCACGAACTGCATCCGACCAATGAGATACGTGAACACATAAGGCGCCCAGAGGTTCTGTTTGCCATCAGTAGTTGTGGGTGCAATGAAGTCTAGGGACGACACCGCCTGCTCTCGAGGCCGCAGTCCGTACTCCTCTATGTAGGAGGCAGCCTCTTCACGGCTCACGCCCTCCACGTTCAAGAGAAAGGCTGCATTGATGCTTACAGCACGGCGCAGGGAGTAGAGAGCATCGACTATCTTGGTGCGAGGGTTGTCAAGGTCCACACCGAGGAAGTCACGCGCCGTATCAGCGGTTCCCTCAGAGATGACACAGCGTCCAGTGTGAAGGGGCACAACGCTGAGCTCGAGAAAGCCCTGCTCGCGGTACATCCTCTCACGCCAGAGATTTGACACGTGGTGCTCGTACTCATGATAGATGACTGTCATCATACTGTCTTTGTTGAAGGTGCGGTCTATGTTGAACTGATTGATTGAGTGGTAGTTGCCCTGATAGTAATTGTAGCCAGACCACGGTTGCCCACGAACAGCCTCATATGAGACCCCATTGTCGGTCACAGACTGACCAATCTTTGAGAAGACTTGTCTCGCGAATAGTTCTCCCACCTCTGAGGCCTTCTCCTGCAGTGGTCCTTGAATCAACTTCTTCAGCTCATCACCACTGACACGACCCTCCTCTTGAAATAGCAGAACCTTCTCTCGAAGAGTCTTGCCCTCGCGATCTCCAAGAAGTTCCTCGAGATTGCGGAGAAGGCTAGAGATTGTCTTTTCATCAAAGGGCGAGACCTCTATCTTGAAGAGACCGTGTACCAGGTCCGCGTAGTCAATGTCCTCACCGCTGAGCCATCGGCACACGACCGCCAGCGACTCAGCCTCGCCTGCCAGATAGAGCGAGCGCAGGGAGTCATCAATCTCGGAACGGGCTCGGTCAGCAATCACCATAAGTCGAGCAGCTAGGTCCTCAGGCGCAGTGCTCTTGCTCTGACGATCCGGCGCCAGCTCAGGGGGACCAAAAAAGGCATCGACTATACTCGTTCCTGTCATCCGTTGAGTTAGATTGCCCACTTCACCACAGGTTCTTACGAAGTCCTCAGTGACATCCATGAGAATCGTATCAACGAGTGGCGGCTTTGCTAAGAATCTACCGCATCGAACAATGAACAGAGAGATTCATAACATATTGTTTTCATAGGAGGGGCGGAGATTTGCATGCCAAGGAAAAAGGGAAAGTCTAAGGGAAAGGCCATCGTGACCGTGCTTGTGATCATCATTGTCGCAGTGGGGATTGTGGCATGGCATGATGGAATGATTGGCACAACAAGTATCAAGTCCATAAACGATGGCGACATTGATAACGGGACAGAGGTCACAGTCAAAGGGAAACTCACCGGACGCATAGGAAACCTTCACTCTATTGAAGCACTGGACGGCAACGGTGGACTCATTTTCGTGTGGGATGGAAACTCCCCAGCGATTGACTCCATAATCGTGGTCAGAGGTAAAGTCGGTTCGGTAGTTTCTCTTGACTCGGTTAGCTCGGTAGTGACTGTCTGGGTGTTCAAATGAGAGAGTACCCAGAGGACTGACCGCCTAAGGAACCGAACCCAAGCGCAGCTTTGTGACAGCAACAGTCTTGAAAATGTCACGAAGCTGCTCTACTCTATCCAGATCGATTCCCACCATCCCGTAGGTCGGAACACCGAGCGTCTGGGAGATGAGCTCCGGTGATGGAGCACCTGGGAGATCCTGGTAGTTCGCAATGGCAATTACGCCTCGTGGGAGATTATGTTTGAACTTGCGCAACAAGCTACGAGCCTGAAGTATGTCACGGCGAACGCTTCTAAGAACGAGAACTCCAACGTCAGCCCGTTTGAGGTAGGGTATCCAGCGTGACCAGTAATCAGGGGTCCCAGGCAGATCATAGAGGGTCACAATTCGATTGGCTACGAGAAACCATTCGTCAACCATGCTAAGATCGTCTGTTTCAAGGAGCGAGCGTACTGAACCTGAGGAGGGGGCCACATTGGGCTTGATCGTCGGGAAATAGTCGACACGAGGGCGTTCTCCTGTCGCCAAGGCAAAGATACTGGTCTTTCCAGAGCGGGGATATCCGAACAAGACAAAGCGCACATAGTCAATTATGTGTTCGTTTACGAAGAACTCGAGGCTCCTGCGAGTCCGCCTATTCAACCGAGTTAGTGATAGTTTTCTTATTTTTCCTGGCAGGTCATTGGCCAATGAAGTGGCCTTTTCCAACAATGACGATTCGTGTTCAGACTCATCCGCAACAAGAACAATGAAGGCTCTTCTAATCTTGGCAACGATGAACTTTAGGTTTACACCACTTGGAGACACGCCGGAGAGAAAGACCAACGACTGCAGTGGAGGCTCGCATGGTTCGGACTCGTGATCTAGCGAGGTATTGACGATTTCAAGAATGGACTCTAGGGGGACCTTGTGGGCGAAATATCTGACACTCAGTACATGGTTCTTTCGTGATGTCAGAATGTGCGCTTCTATGATCATTAGAGCCACCATCAAGTGCGGGACGGATGTGATACGTATTCACTAGAAAAGTAGTAGCAATTCACCAATATGAACAATCGTGTTACAGACCTCGTGACCTAAGACACAGAAGGATTAGAAAACAAGAGCGCCCGATTTAATCTAGTGCCCCTCTGATGAATGATGCCACCACCGACAAGACCTACTAAATCGACTGAACCGACGAATTCATCAGTATTGATGTCTCAACGTCGTAAGGTTGATTGATTGAATAGTCGCTGTGTTCCGTTCTTCTGGCAGAGTGTGAATGTGACACTGTCCTGAAAGAAATCAATTCGAGTATACGCCTGCGTTGCTGCACCACGGATTCTGCGAGAGAGAAGTGTGCCACTGTTGTACAAGATCATGTCATTCAAACACCACAACCAGGGCACATGACGATGCCCATTGAGAACAATCGAACAGTGCGCCTCCTCTAGCACTCCAAGAACATCGCCTGCATCCTCAACCACGTTGTATTCTCTGCCGGTATGTGGCACAGGAATCAGGTGGTGATGCAGGGCAAAGATCTTGATCTTGTCCTCCGCCTGCTTGAAGAACTCGCGAATCTGAGGATAGTGCTCTCGTCCCACATGGCCGGCATCATTGTCTGGTTCTGCGCTGTCCGCCGCATATATCGCAATGTCTTCACTTGTGAACGTCTTGAAACGTGGACCGAGGAGACGCTCGAAGTGCGCGGCACCATAGTTGCGTTCGTCATGGTTTCCGGGGATGATGATATGGGGGAGGGATAGGCTACTGAATGCATCAGCAACAGCCTCGTACTCCTCTCGCAGACCCTCAGTGGTCAGGTCACCTGTGACGAGAACCAGAGGAGATGCAAGGTCCTTGCTGGTGGTCTCGATCTCAGCAATGACTCTGCGCAGGTCTTCAATGTGAACTCCTGGCTCTCCAATGTGAATGTCGCTCATTTGAAAGATTGTCATGATTGGTTCAGACAACTATCTAAAGCCTCCCGACACACAGGCGCTGTGACACGCAGAATGACAGGCGCTGTGACATACACAGGCAGAGTGACAGGCACTGTGACAGGCACTGTGACAGGCATCATGGGTGACGCAGGCACTATGACACGCATCGTGCGAGACGCACTGGCTCGAGGTCTCAACTGGTGATGAGAAAGGATTGTGGATGATCTGGCCCACTGCGTTTACAACGTTTCCAATAGTGTTGGCGACGTTGTTCACTATCTGACCAGTTGTGACAGCCACATCGCTGATGGCTTGACCTGTGGCACTTGACAGATCGCGGAACCATGTGGGAATCTCGGTGGGTGCAATCTTATCGCCACCTGAGAATGTATCGTGGATACGAGAGTCGTGCTGCGGGTGCATGTACAACCAGTACCATGCCCAGCCATCATGATATGATCCATCAAAGTAGTAGTCAGCACGGGCTGAGGCGGTGGGTTTGAACTCAAGCTCGTCCCATGCGTCATTCATGAGCTTCTCATTATGGTCACGGGTTGCCTCAAAGTCGGCATTCCATGACTTCTCCTGAACCTTGGCTGCAATCTCTTCGAACATGTCATCAATCTTGTCAGGATCCAGTTGGTCATCAACAATGGAGTCCACAAACAACTGTTCATAGTATGTGAGGTCACTAAACTGAAGACCAGTCACTGTGAGTTTGAGCGGGTCGGTCTTGATGACCCTCACCGCGCCCTTTCGCACACACGACATGAGAATCATCGAGACCAACTTGTCACGGTTCACGTTATTGAAGAATGCAGCCTCAATCGGGTCAAGCTCTGCGACAGTGCCGGGCTTTCCGAAGGTCTGTATTGCGATTTCTGGGGACTCGTATGCAAAGGTGGTATCGTCAGCAGTCCAGGCTGCTCCAGGGAGCGGTCTCGTGGACTTGTAGCCGTATGCGACTACTCCCATAAGAACGAACAATCCTGCAAGAATCACGATCGTCGAGGGGGGCACCAACGGTGGGGCTATCTCTTGAACGTATACATCCACAGTGAATGAGCGATAGCCGCTAGGTTCCACGTTCGATGCTGCCACTAGGAAGGCGAGGCTCAACACCTGACCGTAGTTGTCTGGTGTGAGAGAATAGGATATGACCGCGGACTCTCCGGCATTGAGTGTGCCAACATAACTATTGAGACTTCCACTATCAAGAGTGATGTTCTCTGGTAGAGAGAGTATGACTTGGACATCGTAGAGCGGTTGATCCCCGGAGTTGTAGACAGAGATCTGAAGGTCAAAACGCTCACCACCGTTCACATCCACATAGGATGGTGCGTCATAGGCAAGAGCACCAGGTGCAACGTAATCCTTGAAGAAGGTCCAGTTTGTGTATTGAAAGGCGACCAGGTGATCATACGCCAGTGCTGGATTTGCAGTCAGACTGACACTGAAATTGCGCGGAGAGGCTGAGGAACTTGAGGGATAAGCGAGAAGGTTGTTCTCATCATAGGGTCGGGTCGTGTGATCGGACTGTTCGATGACCTGACGGGAGTCTTCGATGTAGCCCGCATACGATGCACCTTCAGTGGTGATCCCACCCTCAGCTGTGATCCAAGACGGTTGCATCTCAATTGGATAGATAACTCTGATGTTCTCATAGTCGACCTGTTGGCTCCACTGGACTGGGGACCAGTGAAGGACTGCAAGCTCGTGTCCCTCGCCGTCAACTGTGAGTTCTACAACACGATTTGTGCTATAGTAGCCAAAGACAACCGTCACACTCTCGCCCTCGCCAGTTCGAGGGGTCCAGTCAAGTGCGTACCCGTCAGACAGCGTCTGAACTACAAGGTCGTATCTGTTTCCATTCATCTCCACATATGCACGTCCGGGGTCATAGATTGAAGACTCTTGTATGCCCCGAAGATCAAAACCTCCCAACGAGCCCTGCACTACTGAGAATGTCATCCAATAGGTCACATTGATTCGACCGTTGAGTTGGACAACAACGTCAACGTACACGGTATCTATATTGACCACAATGTCGTCGCTTGGAACGTTTTCCTGAGCAGATGTGGGGACGCTAAGAAGAATTACAATCATTACGAGTACAATCGCGAAACGCTTTCTCAACAATCGCACCTCACCGCTATTTGCCTTCCTTAGCCAGTCTGTGAGCCGTGTCACGCAGGAGAGACTCAGCGTCGTTAAGATGAGAGAGTGCGGACTTGATCTGGTCGTAAGTGTCATACCAGTCAATTGTATCTATGACTGATCGAGCCATAGCGATGTTATCCGCCTCCGTCATGAGCATTGTAGAAAATGGAACATGGAGTTGACCGATCTGGTCATGCCTCTTGAGATACTCGACCAGAATGGCCTCGACCAGTGATTTGACAGAATCATGCTGGTCTGACCGTTTGACTCTCCGTTCCAAGAGCTCATAGACAACGTCTGAAATCTCAACTGCAACCATTGTGTCTGCGGCTCCCTATTCCCCTTTCCTCGCACGAATGACTTCGGCCTGCGCAATGGTAAGGTTCGATAGATCAGCCTTCGCCTCTGCCCACTCGGTCAGTGATGGGAAGTTCTGAATCATCCCACTCCAGATGAGATGGTAGGCCTGCTTGAGAACGGCTGCAGGTTGGCCGCCAGAGCCAACATATTCAAAGAACGCCTTGAGAATGGCAGGACTCTGTTCTGAGATGTCGGCCGGAATCTCGGTACCAAAACCAGAGAATGCCACACCTATCTCGCGTAAGACATCCATTCGCTCCCTGATCCCGGCGGCAATGACAGGTAAGTCCATATCAAAAGCACTGAATTGCATTATTAATTTTTTACCGGTTATTGTTCCGTATGGTAGTTTCACTTCACTGGAGCTCATAATCTCCTCTCCGTCATGTCTGTGTGCGCCTAAGTCACAAAGCCTGATAAGCATTTCACTCATCGTATCTCAATAGCGGACGCAGGGATTCACATGAGACTGCCACAATACAACTACTCACTGGAGGACCTCCAGTGGATACCCACCTTCATGAGCGAGGTCAAGGACTACTTCTTCGCTCGACCGGAAGACAACCTGTTGATTCTTCGACCGAACAAGGTCATGCATC
>JAGSHP010000086.1 GCA_029855925.1 Candidatus Thorarchaeota archaeon
CTATGCTTCTATGGATCTTTCACTTGAGGACCGAGTTCGCAAGGTCATCGAGTCCGCAGGCAAGACGCTTGTGCTGTTCTCCGGTGGTCACAAGATCAGTGATGAGGATCTTCTTGCGAGGGCTCGCGTCTGCATAGAACAGGGAGCCGCTGGTATCATATTTGGTCGAAACATATGGCAGCGGCCATGGGATGAGGCTCTGAAGATGACTGCCAAACTGAAACAGATAGTTTCAGTTTGAACTCTAACTGCCCATGAAAGATTCATCCCAAACTGT
Organism: Candidatus Thorarchaeota archaeon; assembly: GCA_029855925.1. Classification (GTDB taxonomy): domain Archaea; phylum Asgardarchaeota; class Thorarchaeia; order Thorarchaeales; family Thorarchaeaceae; genus B65-G9. The sequence goes on from JAGSHP010000086.1 coordinate 278, forward strand.
TATATGGTCATAAAATACCTGCAAAAAACGAACAATCACCGAATGGTCACTCCGATATTGCTAAAAGGTGAGATTTCTCGGATGGCTCCTCGGTGAGAATAACAGCTCACATTCACATGATTACGAGTAATCAGGAGTACGTTAGAGATGGTAAAGACCACAATTAGCGTCATCAAGGCGGACATTGGCTCGTTGGCGGGTCATGTCATTGTTCCAGACTTTTTGATGGAGCTTGCCCGAAAGCGGCTCAAAGAGGGGGTCCAGAAGGGCATTATCAAGGACTTTCATGTTGCCAATGCGGGTGATGATCTCGAGCTCATAATGACCCACGATAAGGGTGAAGGTAATGAGGAGGTCCACAAGCTTGCTTGGGACATCTTCAATGAGGGTGCTAAGCTTGGCCGTGAGAAGAAGATCTACGCAGCGGGCCAGGACATTCTCTCCGATACATTCAGTGGAAATGTTAGAGGAATGGGTCCCGGCTCTGCTGAGATGACCATTGAGGAGCGCAAGTCAGAGCCAATAGTTGTCTTCATGGCTGACAAGACAGAACCCGGCGCTTACAATTATCCTCTGTTCAAGGTCTTTGCGGACCCGTTCAATACGGCAGGTCTGGTCATTGACCCCAATCTGCATCAGGGGTTCACTTTCGTGATTCAGGACATCAAGAGGGACACTCCGCACTATGTCGCACTGGACTGTCCTGAGGAGCTCTACGACTTGCTTGCATTATTGGGAAGCACAGGACGATACACCATAAAGAAGATCTACCGGCGTGATGGGCTTGTTGCAGCCTCGGTGAGCACCGACAAGCTGTATCAGGTTGCTGGCAAATACATTGGAAAGGACGACCCCGTTGCCATCGTACGAGCACACTCCGGTCTGCCAGCGATGGGTGAGGTCCTTGAGGCATTTACTTTGCCACACCTTGTCGCAGGGTGGATGCGCGGTTCACACATTGGGCCACTGATGCCCGTTGGTATGAAGGACTCGCGCTGCACACGCTTCGATGGACCACCACGTGTTATCGCCCTTGGTTTCCAGGTCAGTAATGGCATGCTCCTTGGACCTGTTGACATGTTCGAAGATGTTGCGTTTGATATCTCTCGCAAGAGAGCAATGGAAGCGGCTGACTATCTGCGACGCCATGGTCCCTTCATGCCACATCGGCTTGATGACGAGTCCATGGAGTACACAACTCTTCCAGGTGTCCTCAAGAAGCTCGAGTCCAGATTCTCTGACAAAGAGATCGTTCCGACTGGAAAGGCAGCCGATAATTCGGATTCTGCTGAATAGTTGATGAAGCGGGTCAGTTCCCGCTTCTCTCATTTTGTTCTTGTAACAGACTATCCCGTTCGTTTTATGATGTGATAACCAAACTTGGTCTTCACGGGCTCATTCGTCATCTGGCCAACATTGAGTTCGAATACGGCTCTCTCGAACTCGGGTACCATCTGCCCCCGTGTGAACCAGCCTAGGTCCCCACCCTTCTTCTTTGAGGGGCAGTCACTGTACTGTCGTGCCATCTCCCTGAAGTCCGCCCCCTCTGCTATCTTGCGGATGATCTCTAGAGCCTTGCTGTGTTTGTCAACAAGAATGTGGCTGGCTCTGACCTTGCCGGCCTTGGACTTTTTCTTTCCCATCTGTTCATCACCATTTGCTAAGAGCTGAGAACTCTCGTGCATCGAGTTCAGCAGTGACCAGAACCGTTGATGATCGAGGTCTTGCAATCCTCATGCACTCGCAATCAGAGCGTTCAATCTTATAATTGTGCATGATGTTTTCTACTTTATGTTCAGTTTGGGACTGGTTCTTCAACTCTGTCCCCCGTGAGCGAGATCCATCAGTGTTTTTCTTGCGTGAGCTGTTCCATTTTCATATTGTATGAAGTATTACGCTGGTTGTTATTGGGGCAAGACACCGATTAATTAACAATGTTCTTTATGTTACTGTGAGTCACGATGAAGGTCGTCACGATTTGTTTACCAGAGTCGTACATTGATGGAATGGACAAGCTGATCAAGCAAGCAATGTATCCGAACAGGTCCGAGGTCATTCGCATTGCTATTCGTGATCTTCTCGTTGACGAGCTCTGGGGGAAGCATCAGAAGAGCGGCTCGCCACTATTGATGCAACTTGAGCAGATGATAGAGTCTGGGGAGCCAGTATCAGATTAGGTACAATCGAGTTACCTTTTTTTGTGAGTGTGCCGCATCTATGGCATGTGGGGCACTTGCTTTATAGGCACAACGTGTCCTATAGTATCGACAACCTTTCTCCCTTTATCAGGAGTTGAAAAACGAATGCGCAGGTTTTTCGGACGTAAGAAGAGCGATGAAGAAAAAGTAAAAGAAGAAGAAGAAGAAACGGCAGCTGA
>JAGSHP010000051.1 GCA_029855925.1 Candidatus Thorarchaeota archaeon
GCAGTGTACATTGTTACGCAGTTGGTACTGTACCCCATCTCAACTAGGAACTTCTTCATGATTCTCACACGACGAAGGGTGATGAGATTGGCGTCATTGTAGTGACATGCGCCAAAGCAACAACCGATGACGGTGACTGCCTCTGCGCCCTCATTGAATGCATGGAGGAGTTCGCGAGGCCCCACGCGTCCTGCACAGGGAACTCTGACAATATTGATTTCGTCGCTGTATTTCATTCGCAGAACGCCCGCCGTGTTGGCAGCGCCCTGACCACAGTTATCACAGAGGTATCCGACAATCATTCGATCTTCCCTCCTGCCTTGGCAGCCTCAAGTAGCGCCGTGACTTCGGCGCTCAGTTGTTTGTCTCTACAGTTGCGAATCTGAATTGCTCCTGTTGGACACGCCGGCACACAGGCACCACAGCTCTTGCAGGCTGCATCGTTGACAACTGGCTGTCCCTTGTCGCCAATGACAATGGCTCCAATCGGGCACGCTGCGATGCAGGCCATGCACGAGGTGCAGAGTTCCTCATCTATGACCGCAGTGTCCATTCGCTTCTCTAGGTAGCCCCTCACCAGTGGCTGTGCCGCAGCAGATGCGGCACCCCCAGCATGGGCAACAGATTGGGTGATATCTTTGGGCCCTTGAATTGACCCTGCGAGAAAGATTCCGTCACGACTGCTCTTGACTGGTCCCATCTTGATATGGTACTCCTTAGCGAAGCCCTCCTTACCTCGGAGAAGCCCTAGTTTCGCACCGAGTTTTCCGAAGCCCTTGGGGGCGACCATGCCCGCGCTCAGGATGACCATGTCCGCGAGTATCTCGTACGGCGTATGAGTGAGCGTGTCCTCAACATCGACAATCAACTTGTCTGAGAGAGGATCTGGTTCTATCGATGAGGGACGGCCTCGAATGAAGCGAATGCCTGTCTTCTGGGCTCGTTTATAGTACTCTTCATATTGCAATCCAGGAGTACGTACGTCGATATAGCAGAAGTAGACATCAGTATCAGGCAGGTGTTCTTTGATGAATCTACTATTCTTGATGCCGTACATGCAACAGACTCCAGTGCAATACTCATTGCCCACCTGATCGTTTCTGGAACCAACGCATTGCACAACGACCACCGTCTTTGGTACCTGACCGTTCGAGGGCCTGACGATCTTGCCCTTCGTGAGAGTGGTGGGTGCAAACATTCGTTCAGCCTGCAACTGTGTGATGATGTCTGGGTGTTCGTAGTGGTACGCAGTGATCTCAGTCGGGTCGTACTCTTCGTAACCCGTGGCAACGACGATTGTTCCCACCTTGAACGTGCGCTTCTCCTTCTTCATGCTAAAGTCAATTGCCTCGACGGGGCACGCCATGACGCATGACCCACAGTCGATACAGTGTTTCATGTCAATTGTGAAAATCGAGGGCAGCGCCTGTGGAAACGGTTTGTATGCGGCCTTTCGCATGCCGAAACCCTGGTCCCATTCGTTCTTCACCTCGACAGGACAGACCTCTGCACATCGACCACAGGAGGTGCAGTTGTCATGGACGTAGCGAGGCTTGGTGACGACCTCTACCTCGAAATTACCCATGGACCCCTCAAGGTTGGTCACCTCGCTCAGAGTCAAGACCTCAATGTTCGGGTGTGCCATCACGCCGTTGAGAAGCGGGCTGACAGTACACATGGGGCACTCATCGGTGGGGAACGTCTTGTTCAACATCGTCATGTGTCCACCAATGGAGGTCTCTCTCTCCACCAGGACGACAGGGATGCCGAGTTCAGCAAGGTCCATAGCGGCTCGCATTCCTGCAACTCCACCGCCTATAACCATCGATCTCTTTGTGACTGGCAGTTTTTCCGTGCCGACCTCTTCTTTCAGGGCGGCTCGTGCCACACCGGCTGCTACCATTCTCTTTGCCTTCTCGGTGGCAGCTGCTTTGTCTTCAGTTACCCAAGAGTCCCATTCACGAATGTTGACTTGTGTATGCATGTGGGGGTTCATTCCAAGATCGCTGATGGCCTTCGCGAAGGTCGGCCAGTGTTGCTCATAGGAACATGAGGCAACGACGGTGCGATCAAGGTCATGCTCTTTCACTGCGTCCTGGATGAGTTGGATTCCCTGCTTGGAACACATGAACATGTAGTCAGTCGAGTACTCGACATTCGGGAGCGTCTTGGCGTACTCAGCAACAGCCTTGACGTCTACGACCCCTGCAATGTTCTCGCCGCAGTGACACACAAAGACTCCTATCCGCGGTTTCTTCTGAGAATCCTTGCTCTTGCTCATAGGGCTCTGCCCTCCAGTCTGAAATCGGGTGCTGTGGCCTGATACTTCATTCCGACTTCATCAAGTCCCATTGCAAATGCTGTGACTTGCGAGATGTGAAGTATTGGAATATTGAAGTTCGTTCCACGGTTCTTATTCAGCGTCTGCTGACCGCCATCGAACTGCAAGTGACAGAATGGACAGATGTCGAGAAGTGCCTGAGCAGGGACCTCCTGAACCGCACTCATCTTCTCGTAAAGCATGTCCATTGATGCCTCGATGTGACCGGCGCGAACACCACCACCAGCTCCACAGCAGGCGTGTTTTCGTCTGTAGTCGATTAGTTCGATGCCGAGTCCGTCTGTGAAATAATCCTCCAGAATAGTTGGGTCTTCTGGGTCATCGATTTGCTTCAGGGTGAACGGCCTCAGAAAGTGGCATCCGTAGTGTATTACGCCTCTAAGATCCACTTCACGTTTGATGTAGTCTCTAATCTCATATGGGCCAATGTCAAAACCCAAGACCTGTGCAATGTGCTTGACCTCGCCGCTCGCCTCAACGTGATAGCCGATCTCTTTCAGACGAGCGTTGACCTGTTTCTTGAGCTCGTCATCGTGCTTGAGCGCATGATTGACTTCGAAGAGTGTGCCAAAGCATCCGTTACAGACCGTCAGTAGGTCAGCACCGTTGCTCTCTGCGATGGCAATATTTCTCGCGGCCGCTACCATCCAGTCAGGCTTATTGAATGAACGAAAGACGCCAGGGGCTGGGCAGCAGCCCGCCTTCTCCATCTCTTTGATCTCAATGCCAAGTTTGTCCAAGACAAATCGGGTTGTCGACTCTATTGCGGGGTATCGATTGGGCATGATACAGCCCAGGAAAAATGAGTATTCAGTTGACACTATTCTGTGTCCTCCTCTTCTTCATGTTTTGGAGGCAGTATGAAGAACCGTTGTGCCAGTTTCCGGATCTCGTCCGGATATGCGAAGATTGTTGGTGGAATCTCTGGCAATCCCAGCTCTTTCCGTATAGCCTTAATTTTATCATTAATAGGGACGGCGTGACCCGTCTTGTGTAGGATGTCTACGGTCTTGCGATGCTTGTCGGCAATGAACCCTCGCGCCGAGGCTATGTTTCTCAGCTCGATGATCGCATCGGTGACCTTGAGGTCTCGGGGACATCTGTCATAGCAGGCGTAGCAGGTCGTGCACAGCCAGATATCTGGGTCTGATAGCACCGACTCGTCACCAAATGCCGCCTTCCTCATGATTTCTCTGGTACGCATTGCAGTCCATCTTCCTGATAGACAACTTGCAGTGCACGTACCACATTGCATGCAGAGGTTCGGATCGAACCCTGCCTTCTTTAGCC
>JAGSHP010000258.1 GCA_029855925.1 Candidatus Thorarchaeota archaeon
GATCTATACCTACTCCATCGTGCGACAGGCACCTCAGGACTTCAAGCGGCAGGTTCCGTACATTGTTGCTCAGGTCGAACTGGATGAGGGCCCGCGATTGACAGCACAGATAGTCAACTGTGAAATAGATGAGATTGAGATTGGTATGCGAGTCCGTGCGTGCTTCAGGAAAATCCGTGAGTTCGGCCAAGAAGGCATCATCGTCTATGGCTACAAGTTCGAACCCACAATGAAAGTGACTGGCCACGAATAGTACTACCAGAGGTCAAGCTCGGTCACTCGACCCACTGCGGGGAGCGCGACGTTTCGTACCAGCGACTCCCCAATGTGAGCCTCGTGAATCACGGCGTTGTGCACATGCCCGTGGATCACGAGGTCTGGTTTTTCTTTTATCAAGACGCGGTAGAACTTCCGACTTCCCAGCCATGGGAAGGACCTAGTACTCTCTCCCTCGCATGTTTCGAGACAGGGGCTGTAGTGCATAAGCAGTATTCGTCGATCCACATTGCCTCGTAGCTTTCGCAGTAATGACTCAGCCCGATGGGCTCGCCGTTCGAAAGCGCGACGTACACTTGGAATGTGGCGTTCTTGCCAGGTTGTTGGTCGATCAAGAGAGCCCTGAGTACCTACAACGCCGATCCGCAGGCCATCGATGGTAAAGACCTCAGCCTTTTCATCAAGGATTATGATTCGGTCGGAAATGAGTGAGATTATCTCATTACGGACTTCGGTATACTCCTCATTCCCAAAGCACGCTACTATCGGGAACCCTTTACCAAGTGTGTCGTCAATTGCATCTATGACGGTTGCGTATTCCTCGACCTGACCCCGATTAATCATGTCCCCTGCCAGTAGGAAAATATCGGGTCTCTTACATTCCCGTAGGCTCGCTACAAACTCGCCCAAGAACCGGGGACTGTGGACATCTGCTACCGCCGCAATCCTCATTTTCTCTTCTCAACAAGTTTTTGCTGTGGATTGTGAAACACTGATATTAAGGATTCGACTCTGGAACGATGGGAGATACTCGAATGACAAGAACTTATGGCCTAAATCTCTTCGATAGGCTGCATGTCGGTCACCATGTTCTAATTGACCGCCTACAGGATGAAGAGAGACCAATTGCTGCAGTCACAAATGGAGAGCTGATAGGACAAGATCTCGAACTAAGACAGATAATTCAACCAGTTGAGATCCGTGTGAAGAATCTTCGAGAGTATCTTCGTTCCAACGACCTCGAAGACGTGATTGAAGTCACTGTCATCAAGAGGTATGCAGATCTCCTGGAGATTCCCAGTCCATCGACCTTTATGATGTTCCAGGGTCCATGCTGCACAGAGATAGACGAGAGAGGTATTGAGCAACGAAAGGAGCTACTTGGTGACGTTGATTCCCACATCTATCTGAAACCGGTGAGAGCAGATGATGGCGACAAGGTCTCTTCTGCAAGGATACGACTTGGAGAGATAGACAGACAGGGTCGCCGCCTAGTTGGTACAACAGAACCCCCAAGATGGCTCCAGACGGAGCGCCGTGGCGACCTGAAGGCGCCAAAGGGTGAAATCTTTGATATCAGAGATGGGACTCCTGAGAAACGCGTTGCAAGACGACTGGCTGATGAGGAACCAGTTCATGTGATTGCGGTCGGCGACGTGACAACTGCAACGATAATCAATGAGGGGTTCACGCCAGATGTGTGCATAGTGGACGGCATTACCAAGCGCGGCGCATACGAGGAGAGCGTCACGCTCCAGCGAGAGTATCGCATCTACAACCCAGCGGCTGTCATCTATCCAGAGGCATGGTCTACAATCGCAACAGCACTGCAGGACGGCGTTCATTCGCTCATCTATGTGGAGGGGGAGGAAGACCTTCTGGGTTTTCCAGCAGTACTACTTGCACCTGAGGGATCGGTAATGCTGTACGGGCAGCCGGATGTGGGAATTGTCTGGGTCCCCGTCACGGAAGAGAACAAGGATAGGGCACGAGCCCTCTACGAGCAGATGCCGGTAATCACATAGTCTCAAGAGGGACGCATGACAGCAGGTATCTCCTCAAGAAGATCAGTGGCGACTATGTGATCGCCATACTTCTCAAAGGCTCTCTCTCCTGCGAGACCGGATACAAACGCCGCTGCGGATGCTGCAGGAAAGGCACCCTTTCCACGGGAGAGGAATGTCGCAGTTATTCCGGTGAGGACATCTCCGGTACCCCCAACCGTCATTGCAGCACATCCCGTCTTATTCAGTTTGAAGCGCCCGTCCGGATGAACAATAACATCAGTGGCACCCTTGAGCAAGACCACGCTATCATACAGTGTAGCTGCCTCTGTTGCACGAGCAATTCGATTGTTCAGGTCAGATGAGTCGCCAAGATCGTGCCCAACTATGACGCGCAGCTCCCCCCAATGCGGAGTGAGAACTGTATTCTCTGGATTGAACTTGATACCGCTGCCTGCAATCATCTTGAGACCATCGGCATCCAGGACAATCTTGCGCTGTTTGTCCATCAGACTCTTGAGTATGTCCAGAACAGCGGCGCGTGTCTCTTCGGCTCGTCCCAGCCCGGGACCCAGAGCAATGACATCATTGCGGTCCGCATACTGGAGAACCAGTTCAACCGCGTCGGGTGAGAGGATTCGCGTCCCTGTACTTGCAACCATTAGATTTGGGCTGTAGGATCGAATTGCTGGCACCACGCCATCAGGAGCGACCACGCCGACCAGATCTGCGCCCGCGCGATAGGCTGCCATTCCAGCAAGTGCAGGAGCACCCGAGAACACGTCACTCCCACCAATGACCATGATACGACCAAAGTCGCCTTTCTTGGCATGTGATGACCGAGGTCGATTATATCTCCAGAGGTCTCCGGCACCACAGATGGTATAGGCCTCCGGCGGGATTCCAATTGGAGCAACAATGAGAGTCCCCACGTACTGCTCCGCCTTTGACAGCCCCATCTTTGGAGCGTGGAGCGTGATGGTCGCATCTGCCTTTACAGCAACACCAAGCACCTCGCCGGTCTCGGAGTGAATTCCAGTGGGAACATCAATGGAATACTTGCGGGCAGTGGACTTGTTGATCGCCCGTACAGCAGTCGCTATGGGCTCGCGTATTGGGCTTCGCAGTCCAAAGCCAAGAAGCGCATCAATGATAATGTCTGCCTTCTCTATTGATGAGCAGGCACTCACCGCGCTCTCAGTCTTCAACTCTGCTGTATAGATCCCATCAAGGTTCTGAAGAATGGACCAGTTGAATAGTGCATCGGGACTGGAGATTGCTCGCTTCCCTCCAACAAGGAACAACTCAACTTTGGCCCCGGCCTCATGCAAA
>JAGSHP010000447.1 GCA_029855925.1 Candidatus Thorarchaeota archaeon
ATTGCATCTCGCCTTCAGCAGCAATCGCAGCGATTCCCGCAAATGATGAGAGCGGAGAGTCCGTGATGTCATTTCCCGCGTCATCCAAGATGATCCATCTTGAGTCGCGGTCTATCCGTGAAAAGCCCCAATATTCCAGAGCCGCCTCCCGAAACGTGGTATCAGCCTTCCCATGAATCAACATCTCTTCATCTGCAATGCGGTCGACCACAACACGATTCAATGTGGAATGGTCAACATCCCGATAGAACGCTGCAGGACTTGTTTGCAGTTCTCGTTCTGCCTGCGCGGCAAGTTCGGTCTTTCCTTGTGCCTCAAGATACGCGATCTTGCGAGCCATGATCCGCCGAACCTCATTCGTAGATTTGGCATTTGCACAGCTCAGCATCGTACAGAGGCAGAATACTGCAATTGCCACGAACATCAGCATTACTAGCTTTAGTGTTGTTGACAAGATCAGCAAGAGAAGTCCAAGCACAGCGAGCAATGCTGCGACTCCATAGAGCTTGGTGCTAGCCAACTACCTCTCACCATTTCTCACTAGTTCGACAAAGCTGTATAACTCTTATGATGGTCATCCCTGTGGGGACATGTCACCGAACAAATGCTAGCGAACTCATGCATGACCGAACTACCAAGAGTGACGGTCGTCAGAATGCGATTGAGCCTTTCTGGTGTCTGTCCTCTTACTAAGAGTCAGATGACCTACTCTGCAATTGTCAACCAAGTTTCATGTTGGATATCTGAGCACGAACGACACTCCATCATAGGACGATAGTGGCTCATTGCTGATGTCTTCGCCCCGCTCGTCATACACGCTCCATTTTGGATGACGACCAAGGATTGAGGACCCCCAGTACTCTTGGACGGCATCACGGAAGGTGGTCTCGGGTGCACCGTGGACAACGACCTCCTCACCTGAGATCTTGTCCACAACGACACGATGAAGAACCAGAGCTCGTGCCTCCTCGAGCTTGATGGATCCATGAAGAAGTTCTTCCTCAGTGTCTCCTGTTCTTGGCCTTGGCATTATGTACTTCGGGTCAATGTCGTAGAAAAACTCCAGGAATGTTGCCACGAAGATGATATAGCCCACAAGAAAGGTGACCAAGATGGACATGCTGATTGCTGATCCCCTCACTGCAATCACGAGAGCCATCAGAATCGCAGCTGGAAGTGCCAGCATGGCGACACAGGTAGCATCGTAAGGACTGTCGGCTGGCAAATCACTCACGTCCTCCAACGAGTAATCCGTAGTCGTTTGAATCTTCCGTCAGACTCGTGTCAGTTCATCCTCCGGACCTCATTAAAAAAAGGGCGGGGGGAAAGAGGCCCCGCCCTTGACGACTGCCTCCCGACCTATTCATAGTACTCTACGCCAGAGTCCATGGTCGAATAGGTCTCCTCCTCCCAATCCGTGGTGACGGACCGGGTCTCCCCCCCTGCTACAATCGTGGCGACGCCCGAAAATGATGAGAGTGGAGAATCTGAGATGTCATTCCCCCGTTCATCCATGATTCTCCATCCCGACTTGCGGTCTACTCGAGAGAAGTTCCAGTACTCCAAAACGGCTTTTCGAAATGTGGCATCAGATTGCCCATGGATAAGGACCTCCTCATCCGCAAGTGGGTCGACCACGACACGGTGCAACGTTGAAGGGTCGACTTCCCGATATGTCCCCTCCGGGCTCCGGTCCAGCCTCTGCTCTGCATCATCGGCAAGTTGTGTGTATCCCAGAGATCGCATCCTCGCAATTCTCCGCAGAGCATATGATCGAGCAAAGGAACCAGAAGACGCACTCACTGAGAGGAGCAAAAGGGAGAAGAAAATGACTCCAGCGCCTATGTAAGATAGCTCGACCAAATTCAATGCTGCGGACAGGAGCAACGCAACAAACCCTAGGATGGTCAGTAGCGCGGCAAATCCATATGTGGCGGCTTTACCCAACGACGTTACACCACTCTATATACGACTTGAACATTTATAACTTTTTTGAGAAAGTAAGAATCGTGTATAGATAGGCCACTCTGCTCCATACCTGTGGAGAGCACACAGGTCA
>JAGSHP010000244.1 GCA_029855925.1 Candidatus Thorarchaeota archaeon
ATGAAGGCCCGAGTGAAGGGATGACTGGGTGAGGTAAGGACACGCCGCGTGTCTCCGAACTCAACAATTCGCCCCCCTGTCATGACTGCGACTCGGTCCGAGGTCTGAGCGACTATCGTCTGATCGTTGCTGATTAGGAGCATTGAGAGTTTCATCTCATTGCGTGCGATGTCGAGCGCATCGAGAATTCGTCTCCTCACTCCCACATCGACAGCTGTCGTTGGCTCGTCGGCGATCATGAGCGCGGGATTTGTGATCATTGCCATGGCAATCAGAACGCGCTGGTCCTCCCCCATGCTGAACTCGCCAGGTTTCTGATACCTTCTGATATCTGCTTCACCAAGGTGTATCAGGTCTAGAACCTCTAGGACACGCTTGAGCACCTCACGCTCAGTTAGCTCGTCGTCCTCATCATGCGCCCAGAGGGCTTCGGCAGTCTGATACCCAATCGTCATATAGGGATTTAGTGAAAGTCTTGTTCCCTGAGGAACATAGGTGATTCTATCCCCGCGTATCTTGCGATACTCCTCCTCGTCGATACTCAGTAGGTCCTTACCCTCGAACCAGATGTGACCCTCAACACCCGGCAGGTCCATGCCCACGTCCTGTGACGTGAGTCCCTTCTTGCGGGCATCATCGCGTAGTTGCCATAGTCGCTTGTTCTCCTCGTTCCCAGAGGATGATGCATAGTATCTCGACATCTTATCAAATATGCCCATGATTGAGAGGGCGATTGAGGTCTTTCCCGCTCCTGACTCTCCGAAGAGTCCGACAACCTCTCCTCGACGGATGTCAAACGAGACATCCTCAACTGCGTGAACCAGACCGCTCTTAGAAGTATAATATGCCTTCAGATGGTCTACCCGCAGGACCAGATCATCATCATTATTAGCTGGCATAGTTGATATTTCTCCCCCGGACACAAAAGGTCATCGACGCACGCATGTGTGGCAGTCATCGGCAGCAATATTACCGGGAAGAGCATCGCTCGATTGGTGTCTTTGAGAATGCAGACAGAGAGTCCCAGTGCAATTGGTGTCTATGTCGCTTTCTCTATCCAAGCAATTGCCATGGCCATCGGTTGGCAGTTCATCTCCTATTTCTTGAGGCATGAGATTGGAGTCACATCATATGTTGTGATAACAACACTCTTCGCCGTCCCTGCGCTCGTCACCATTGGTGCGGTCAGCTTCTGGGGCTACGTGTCCGATTGGATCGGGCACAGGAAACCAGTAATGATTCTTGGATTCGTTGGATACTTTGCAACCTATCTATTCTACTCCTTCGTGACCAACGAGGTAGAGTACTTCATCATCGCAGTCGTTGGAACATTCTTCTCAGCAGGTGCAATTCCTGCAGGGCAGGCGCTACTGACAACGGACTCGAACACAAAGGGTGAACGGCTCAGCCTTCTCTTGGTCGCACAGTCTGCAGGTTGGTTCATTGGTGCGCTCAGCAGTGGCTTCTTGTACGACCTGATTGGCATGTACACACTCTATCGGCTTGCTGCCGTGCTGAGTCTGGTTGCGGCACTGTCATGTATGGTCATTGTTCACGACATACCCATCAGGGAAGAACATGAACATGATAGCCTTGGGTTTGTCCATCTCCTCACTCGTCCAGGAATGACCCGGTTGCTCCTGTCCATCGCATTAAGCTATCTTGGCATCAATGCGATCACGTCAGTTGTCCCCATCATAATATCGGACGAGCTCGGCGGACCAATCGCCCTCGTGGGACTGGGAAACTCTGCTGCAACAGCTCTTGCAGTATTGATCACTTCCTATGTGGGTAAGGTGATTGATAGAAAGGGCCCCATCGGTGTACTGATTGCAGGATATGGCTCCTACGCGCTCTTTGCCCTTGGGTTTGCCCTTGCCACGGACCCAATCTCTGCAGTAGTCCTCTACGCCCTTCCACTCTATCCCCTTGCAAGCACTGCTGCATTCACATTTGGATCACTGATCTCTGGAGAGAAGGAACGTGGCCGCGCGATGGGTCTCGTGAGTGGGGCTCAGAATGCTGGTGCCGCAATAGGACCCATCATTGGCGGAGTCTTCGCCGACCAGGTCTTTCACTACGCTCACCCAATCGCCTGGATCACGCTGTTATTTAATATTATTGCGTTTCTCCTTGCAGTCAGTCTAATAGGTGTGGGTCGAAGGCTTCAGGCCGAGACGGTTGCGAGACGAGCTGTCTCGGAGACCGTGGTTGATGACACAGATGACGGCACATCGGGCCCTCGGTCTGACTGATGACTACCACTCAACTGTTCTTATCAGCGAGTTGCTATCGACCTCTAGAGCAACATCCATTCCCACCTTGAGGAGCTGGCTCAAGTTGCTCTGTTCCATTATTCGATAGGTGTCTCCGTCCACAGTGACTCTTAGCCATCTTTGAGTGAATGGAACTGGGCGCCATCGAGACTCAACCTTCTCTATTGGGCCCTCCACAGTCCTGACGAAGAACGTGCGAGACCAAGTTCTGACAAGATACACCAGTGCGAACCACAGGAATCCCATGAACACGACTATTGCAATCAGTTGATACGACGCAAGTGAGAGGAGGTATTCTCGTAGACTTGGAACAAAGATGTACATGAACGGGATTGACAGGAAGAAGCCAAAGCCCGGCATGGCAATGGTCAGAACGATGCGTGCAATCCAGTAGGTGTGCGACACGATCTTGTGATCATAGACCATACCTA
>JAGSHP010000059.1 GCA_029855925.1 Candidatus Thorarchaeota archaeon
AGGAAGGCGTGACTGCCTTTGGGACAGGTCACGTCACGGCGATGCATGATCCAACGGAAGGGGGTCTTGCCGGCGGACTTCATGAGATTTGCGATGCCAGCGAAGTGGGATTTCGGATCTTTGACGATAAGGTCCCTGTCCACCCCTCCACAGAAGCAATATGCAATGTGCTGAGCATTGACAAGTACTACCTCATCGGGAGTGGGAGTATGATTATCACTTGTGGCGGTTCTCATGGGACTGAGGTCGTCGCTGCGCTACAGAGCGCTGGTGTACCTGCCTCGATAATCGGTGAGATTGTTGACGATCCTGCCGTTCGGGAGATTGTGGCGGAGGGATCCACACGCAACTTGGAGCGCCCGACAACTGATGCTCTCTGGGATGCACTGGCGCAGATTAAAGATCAAGAAACTTCTTGAGAGTCTCTATGCTCTCATCGTCAGCACCACTTATTCGAATCGGTGAAATAGCGATGTTCTTGCTGACCAGGATTGCGTACCCATCTGTTCCCTTGGCAGGCTCGACCTCGATCCCCTTCAGCCAGTAGTATTTCCTGCCATGGGGGTCAATGCGTTCTACTATCTCGTTTCGCATTCTCACGCGCGTTGGACGGACTACCTCTATCTGTGTGGACTCTGAAACATTCCCCGGAAAATTGATGTTGATCACATCGACCCCGGGTGGCATCCCCCTCTTCAATACCTGAAGCGCAATGTCTCTGATTATCTCACAGATCTTATCGTATTCGCACTCGCTTCCTTGGTGATTGAACCAGTCATCCGGAGAGGCTTCGACCGAGGCTGCGATTGAAGGAAACCCCTTCAGAGCCGCCTCCATGGCGGCCCCCACAGTACCACTTGTTAGCATGCTCTGGTATCCCACGTTAGCTCCTGCATTGATTCCTGAGATGAACAACTGCGTGTCTTTTGCGAACCAGTCCGCAAGCACCACCGAGTCCGCGGGTGTCCCGTCGTGCGTGATCAGCCTGTACTTCTCGCGTTTGAGTTCAGTAGCGCGAAGGGGGCGGTTCAGGGTGAGTGCCTTTCCCGTAGCGCTTCGCTGCCCATCTGGGACTATAACTGTAAGGTCAACAACCTCGCTAAGCGTATCCGCTAATGAGAGCAGACCCTCACTTTGAGGACCATCATCGTTCACAAGACAGACTTTGTATTTCATGCGTCATCCTCACAGATGCTGACAGACTATCACAAAATCGCACTCTGATAAGAGTAATGTTATGAAAATGAGAAAAAGAAAACAGGGAAGTGTGATTCCACACTTCCTGTTTCATTCAAAATGCACTACAAGTCGTACGCTTTGAGAGTCTTTCTCTTGTTCTCTCCACAGCGTTTCGCCGCGGCTTTTAGAAGCCTCTCAATCTCCTTATCGAGAGCTGGATAGAAGTCAGAACCAACCATCAGTTTGTTCTTCTTCGCAAACTCCTGTATTTTGCTCTTAACAATAAAGCTCATTTTATTATCCCCTTTTTTAAAAGGACGTTGGATTGCATTATGGAGAGTTCCTTATAAGGATTGTCGGAATGTCCTTCGAAATTACCTGTTTGGGGCTATTTTTGGCGCCGTATGAGGCATCTTATGCAAGACGTTCAACTAAAATATTGACTATTTTTTCGGAAGCGGTCCCATCGCCGTATGGGCAGGGTCGTCTTGCATCAAGCCCATGTTGAACCTCAGTGTTTATCCTCTCTGGAAACTCCTCTGGATCTACTCCAACAACCGTTGCATGGCCTGACTCCACGGCCTCTGGCCGTTCGGTGGACTTGCGAAGGACAAAGACGCGTTTGTTAATGGACGGGGCAGTCACCTCTTCCTGAATACCACCAGAATCTGTAATTACAAAAGTGCAGATCTTCAGTAGGTGCAAGAAGCTGAGATAGCCGAGAGGATCAATCAGATGGATATTCCCTTGTGCTTCAAGTTCGCTCATCAGGTCAAACCGATTCAGACGACTCACAGTTCGGGGGTGAGCAGGGAATATAATATCTATATTAATTTCTCCGAGTCCTCTGAGCATTCCGGCGAGAGTCTCTCTGTCGTCAACATTTTCCGCTCTATGCATTGTGAGCAATGCAAATCTATCCAGATGCTTCGCGATATCCGGAATTGGCGCATTCATTGCATCCGGTAGTCTTCTCTCCAGTGCATCAATGACGGTATTTCCAGTCGCGAAGATCTGCCCCCACACGTTCTCCCCGCTCAGTATCTCTGCAGATTGTTCCGTTGGGGCAAATAGAAAGTCAGATGCATGATCCGTCAGCCGTCTGTTGAACTCCTCGGGCATCCTTCTATCGTAGCTTCTGAGACCCGCCTCAATGTGAGCTATAGGAATCTGGAGCTTCGATGCCGCAAGTGCAGCTGAGAGAACCGCATTGGTGTCCCCCTGTACCAATACTACATCTGGCTCCTCTTTGAGCAATGCCTCTTCTATCCCTACAAGTGCCTTTGCGGTCTGCTGTGAGTGAGATCCCGAGCCGATGTCGAGATTGATGTCAGGCGCTCGTAGTGCCAAGTCATCAAAGAACGCTCTGCTCATCTTCTCAGAGTAGTGCTGTCCTGTATGAAGCAGAAAACACTTGATCCCCCTCTCATCCTCGAACTCTTGGATGACTGGTGCAGTCTTTACTATCTCTGGACGTGTTCCTATCACGAAGAATGGCTTCATGTGAATCTCTCACAGTCATCATGATGTGCCGATTGATAAGGCTGACGTTATTCGATAAACTTAGCAACAAGACCTTTAAGATGGAACGCACATAATTTCATGGAAGGACCTAGAGGTGAGGCAGACTTGCGATATGCTTACGGAATGATATTTGGCGCACTGCTCCCAGGCATAATCTTCATTGGAAGTGCGATAATCAAGCTCACAGGTTTTGGTATTACTGATCCCATCTTACTGCAGGCTATCTGGAATCTGTATTTGACTTGGTTTGTCACATCTGTCGTACTGATCATACTGCCCTTGCTCATTGGCTATCTCAAGTTTCGGAGCGAATTCAGGGAGATTCTTGTCTACGAGTTTGGTGGCCTACTCTTCTTCACGCCATTCTGGTTCATTCTGGCTGCGGACATTTCAGGAACATTCTGGCTTGACGTATTAATGAACGGCATTGAGAACGGACTACCCACTCTTGGGGCGGGTGGTGCAATCCAAGGAACAAACATTGGTCCCATTGTGTTGATCCCCTCAATGATACTATTCATTATTCTCGGTGTCTATGTTCTAAGACCATCCTTTGTCAACGCATTCGCCTCGGGGACTATGTCAATACGTTTCTCCCTCGGTGGCTTTCTCCCCTCTGAGTCAGGACCTGCTGAGGGTGGACCCGTGGAGCCAGGCGCGACAGCACCTGCTGCAGGCGAGAGTGTCGTTCAAGAGCTGAGGGCTCTACTGACCGAGCTCGGCGTTGCACCTGCGATGATCGACGCTCTGATCAATGCTGGAATTACCACGGCGACCGACCTCGTTTCCACCAGCCCCGAACAGATAGCCCAGATTACGGGCATGGATGCAACAGCTGCTGAGAATCTGAATGCTCAGGTTCAGAAGAAGATGTTCTTTGAAGGGATATAGTCCCTTCCACTTCCTTCTTTCTTGTCTAGTCAGTGTTCACCAGCGCATCTAGAGCGACATGTATTAAGTCGTCAAGAGGCGGCTTGCCTACAATCTTTGCCTCCTTCTCGACGGGTTCTCCGATGATGACACAGACACTTCCAACATTGACATTTCTCAAGTAACCAATCACAAATA
>JAGSHP010000151.1 GCA_029855925.1 Candidatus Thorarchaeota archaeon
GTACTATCTTAGTACAGACTAGGCTTATGTGCCTGAGGAAGCCTCCTACCGGTAACTGAAAGGAGGCCCATTTCGGGTCTCCTTTTCATCTTCTTGCATTTACTTGTTCTTCATTCTGGATTCCTTTCTCAACTTCAATGAAGCACAGGTGAAATATCGCCGAGCAGACTCTCTGGTGTTGAACACAATTCATCTCACCCTGTCAACATGAATCTCTCAATTCAGATGACTTGCATGTTTTCTATTGTCTTCCGACCTATCTCACCTTGTACGGCTCGCCAAATACTGAGTCAAAGAACTCACGCAGAGACTCATCGTGAATGACCACTCTGACGTGAGCAGTTTCATCAGTCGTGGGATCATAGTTCCCTCGGACCAGCTCAATTCTTGACTCATCGTCCAGGGTCAGGAATGTGTTGTCCTCATCCACTTCCTCATGCATTCCAAATTTCTGCTTGACTTGTTCCATCCTCTCCCTGTAGGAGGCGGGGTCGATTCGGTAGTACAGTTTCATCGTTGTCGCCATCAGAGATATCCAATGATAAGTTATAAGTGAATCAATGGCAACTTATGCCTAGTCTAACTTGGAGAGGAAATACATTTGCAGAGAGTAAATCAAAAGATTACGAGTCTCTTCCTTGTTCTCCTGATGCTATCTGGCATTCTCAGTTTCATAATCCCCACATCAACTGCGACTGACACCCAATCATATTCACTTGAGCCAGCCGCATTCACTTGGCAGACCTTCAACAAGAACATGAATGTGACCACATTTGCCAGTCCCGATGGAAGCAGAGACGCGCTATGGCAGATCTTGCAGAGCGCACGACAGAGTATATACGTTGAGATATACGGGATCAATAATCCGTATATTCTCGACCTGATTCATGAGATACATGCTGCCCGCCCTTCACTGGACATGAAGTTCCTGATCGGCTGGAACTCTCTTGGATATCCTGACCCGAACAAGTACGTAGCCAACAACCTTACTCTACTCGGTTTTGAAGTAAAATGGACAAACTCATCCGACTTCACGTACGCTCATCAGAAGTTTGTGATCATCGACAATAAGACAACGGTCGTCCATGCTGGCAACTGGGCTAAGACCTCATTCCCCGAAGATGGCAAGAAAGCGAACCGTGAGTGGAGCATTGCCATGACCGACCCCGATGTGACCGGCTACTTCCTCTCGGTCTTTGAATACGACTGGGGACGCGGTCGTGACTACAATGCGGGTACAGACGGAACGGGTAGCCCTCTTAGCTACAGCGAAACAAGTAGCACTTACCCTCGACCATTTGCGACGCCCGGCCACTTCAGCGGGCCCATGAATGTCACACCGATTTTCAGCCCTGATACCAGCCTGCAGGGAATTCTCTATGTCATTAACAGTGCCCGCGTGACCCTTGATATTCAAATCCCCTACTTCACGAATGTTGGAGACGGTGATGAGGTCGACCAGATCATTGATGCAATTCTTGCTGCTAAGGCGAGAGGTGTCACTGTCCGAGTGATCACAGATGAGGAGAAGGACTACCAGGAAGTGGCAGATATTCTCCATGCCCACAACATCCCAATTGTCTGGCAGGACACCCGTTGGTTCACTGCAAATCACAATAAGGGAATCATCGCTGATGGTCGAATAGTGCTGATCAGTAGCATCAACTACTCCCACGGCTCGATCACCCAAAACCGTGAGGCTGGTGTCATAATTGAGAACACTGAGGTGGCGCAATGGTTCCAGGCGATATACGACTTCGATTGGGGCATTGCCGATAACGATGTTCAGGATGATGTTAATCTCTACTGGGACCCCAACATTCCCAAGAGCAGCTCAAAGATCAACATCACAGTCTATGCCCTATCTCTCAACACAACCCCTGTTGACGATGTGGAACTTGATCTCAAGATAAATGCTGGTTCCTGGACGAACTTCTCAATCATCAACAACCTCACTTTCTCGGCCGAGAGCGATCCTGAGAACTACTTCTACACGCTTGAACCGCAACCTGATGGCACAAACATCACTGTGGTCGCACGTATTCTTGTTGGGTCCACCTGGCACACTGGAGTTCCGATGGTGATTCACGTACGTGATGCCCTCGGTTCGGCGATCACAACGACGACCACCACGACCACGACAAGTGGCACAACGACCACCACAACTCTCTCTCCTCTAGAAC
>JAGSHP010000205.1 GCA_029855925.1 Candidatus Thorarchaeota archaeon
GCCGGATGATTCGGACAATCCTTGAGATCATAAGCAAGAGTGGTGTTCAGACGACCTCAGAACTCGCTCGGTCAGTAGGAATTCAACCGGAGACCCTAGGGGACATAATCGACCTACTGATTCGAAGAAAGATGATTGAGGAGATACACACAACTTGCGATGCTGCACCCACTTGCAGCTCATGCCCGTCCCACGGCTCTTGTGCACTCATGCAGAACCAAGGCAGGTCCTTCAGACTGACTAAGAGAGGTGAACAGTATGTTAGAAAGACGAGAGGGGAATAGCGAACTCACTGATGCTCTCGAGATGTACATCAAGACAATCTATGAGGTCGAGAAGGACAACGGAGCAGCCACAGTCACAGACATAGCTCAGAGACTCAAGGTGCGAGCACCAAGTGTGACCGCAGCTCTTCAGAGGCTGTCGGAACTTGGAATGGTCGAGTACCAGAAGTATCGTGCTGTCACACTTACAAGAAGAGGACGCCAAATTGCAAAGAGATTGATGAGGACACATGACATTCTTCAAGAGCTGTTCACTCTGCTAGGGGTCGATTCCGAGATTGCTGAGATTGATGCGTGTGAGATAGAGCATATGATCCACCAAGAGACCTTTGACAAGGTGGAGTCATTCGTGAGAGTCCTGAAGGAGTCAAAGGAAGGCCGAAGGCTAATCGAGAAGCTTCGGAAGACCGAGTCTTCGAACCAGTGATATAGGTTGGGACCATCAGTTCGTGGCATACTGGGAGCCGTCATGCGCCTGTGAGATATCAGACTGCATCTCAGTGAATTTAATTGGACAAGACTCAGGAACGATAAACTTAAGTTCAAATGATTCTATGGAAAATACGGGAGGAAAAGATTAGTTTTTAGTGTAAATGACTATATTTTACCGAAACATTTATATACTTACACATGGTACTATATAAATGTAGCGGATTAGCAGGTGTCAAAAGCAGTTGACTTCTCAATTCTTGCAGCCACCACGATTGCATACTAGTGAAGACAACATACCGCAAGACATCTGTGGGGCCGGAAGGTGAAAAGAATGGCATCAAAGAGTGAACGACCGAAGAAGCACCCGGAGAAGTCCAGAAAAGAATACGAGTTTACGTGCCCGGAATGTGGGGGTCACGAGGTAGTTCAGGATCTTCAGAAAGGTGAGAGGATTTGTGCAAGCTGCGGACTTGTGATCAGCGAGCACAGAATTGATACAGGACCCGAGTGGAGAGCATTTACTAGTGATGAGAGAGACGCACGTTCACGAACAGGAGCACCTACCAACTACTCCATCCATGACAAGGGACTATCAACCATGATTGACTGGCGCGATCACGACAGCCAGGGAAAGAGATTCTCAGCCCATCGCCGTTCTGAAATATACCGGATGAGAAAATGGCAGATACGAACGCGGGTGCACAGCTCGGTCGACAGGAACCTAGCACAGGCCATGTCTGAACTTGACAGACTCGCATCCCAACTTGGTCTGTCAAAGAGCATCAAGGAGCTCGCAGCACTCCTGTACAGGAAGCTCATTGTGCGCAGACTGGCACGCAGCAGGTCCATAGATGCAATGGTCGGTGCGGCGATCTACGCAGCATGCCGACTCAGGAATGCACCACGCTCCCTTGAGGAGATTGCGCGGCACTCACGAGTCAGCAAGAAGAAGATCGGGCAACACTACAGATTGCTTGTCGAGAAGCTGAAGCTGAGAATGCCAATCTCAGATCCAGCAAACTATGTCCCACGGTTCATTGCACAACTCCACCTGCCAGGTGAGGTCCAGAAGAAGGTCCTAGAGATCCTGGCTAAGGCTAAGGAGAATCGAAGCCTGGTGACGGGTCGAGACCCACGTGGGCTCGCAGCGGCAGCAATCTACATCGCATCAATCCTGACTGACCACCGCGTCACACAACGCGACATTGCCATGGCCGCAGGTGTCACAGAGGTCACTGTCCGAAACCGGTACAAGGAACTGGTACAGAAACTTGGTATCACAATGATGCCAGTGTAAAACAAGTGCATAGAGTGTGGCCGTCAACTACGGCCCACATGCTTCTTTTTTCATTCTTTCAATTGAATCAGTCTACTCAGTCTCAAGGCGGTCAAGCTCCTCGAAGAAGGAGCGACAGAGAAAGGCACGATATGCGAAACCACCCCAACCCGATGAGATCATCGCCTCTTCCACTGCACCAAGTAGTTCCTCCCGGGACATGAGTTGCACTGCATGGATCTCGTGTGTGTCGATGATGTGAAGGTCACCACCAACGGCATCCGCGAGAAAGACCAGAGACCTCCAGGGGATGACGCCGTCAGAACATCGAACATCGAGGGTCACGTCAAGTACCAGACGGCGAAGCTCCACATCGAGCCCGGTTTCCTCCTTCATCTCACGAATGGCTGCGGCATCAAGACGCTCTCCCCGGTTCGCTCCACCCGATGGCGCCCGGAATATGATGGTGTCAGCATAGTCGTGCTTTTGGATCACTGCAAACTTGTCCCCCACTCGGATGAAGCATGTGAGATCGTGATGGCGACCCTTGGCCGCACTTCGTCTCACCAGCTCACACTCGAAGTCGAGAAAGTCTGCACTGAAGTGAAGCTTCCGAGGCGCACCATATCTTCGGATGAGGTCCTGTAACTCTGTTTCGTTGATGTCGTTCAGTGATCTCGCCATGAGAATAAGCGATGTCAGTCTTTTAGTGTTTATGACGTAAGATTGACCGAGTCTTGGACCGTAACAGCCATTTGTGTTCGTTCAGTCTCTCGACATGGGTGCACAAGATGGAGAAGAGAATCGGTAAGATTCTGGTTCAAGTCGAGAGAGGGGATATCTCGCAGTTCAACACCGAGGCCATCGTGAATGCAGCAAACTCGGACCTCTGGATGGGCGCAGGTGTAGCAGGGGCTATCAAGAGGAGAGGGGGCGAAGAGATTGAGAGAGAAGCCATGGCACAGGGCCCCATTCGTCCTGGAGAGGCGGTCTTGACAGGCGGCGGGGGGCTCCGTGCACGCTACGTGATCCACTGCGCGGGAATGCCGCCCGGTGGTCGAGCGACCTTCGACTATGTGAGGTCATCCGTCGAACACGCTATGCATCTTGCAAAGGAGCAGGGAATTCGAGAGATCGCATTTCCGGCAATAGGCGCTGGAGTTGGGGGTCTCACCCTAGAACAGTCAGCACGTGCCATCATTGAGGGGGTCAGAAGGTTCGCCGGCCAGTCAGGCCCCATTGAACGGATACTGCTTGTTGGATACAGCGAAAGAGATGCCAAGATCTTGGAGGACACTCTTGACAGATTCGCAGGTGATTGATGATGGAGCCACGAGAATGGACGCTTGGTCACCTGAAGGTCATTCTACGATTGGGTACCCACGAGGATAAGGACATGGATGCCATGCTCAAGGCTGATAATATCCCGCTTGGTGCATCCATGATGCCTTCCGGCACTTCGGGTGGTGCACCTCTTGACTTGAGAGGCAAGGAGGCCAGCGATGCAAGACGGGTCGAGTACTGGCCACAGATGACAATCCATGACCCGAAACGGAGGTTGTTCATCTATAAGGCGGTCGCCGAGTTTCTCGAGTCTGCACATGAGATGGAGGACAGGCACATCGGCATTTCAACACTGGGTCCGGAGATAGGGATGATACCCGCTTGGGAGATCTCCGAGGAGGTCGCAAAGGCGATATATTACTACGCACAAAACGATGGGCCCCTTGAGTCTGTGGAGATAGTCACAACCACTGCGAGCCAGTTCAACTCGTTCGTCTTCACGTTGAACAACATTGAGATGTTTGTTGACCGGACCCAGACATAGTTGCCATTAGCGGTTTACATACCCGTATTTCAACCATTATAGTTTACATATTCCCATGTTAAATGAATAGGTAAACTTATTAACCGCCAGCACGAATGCCTAGAAGTGATCACATGGAAGAGCTTAGGAAGATAGAAATCTTGGTGATAGTGGTAGTAGCGGTTCTGAAGTGTATTCTGCTGTTTGTTCAACATCCAGTGGAGATAGAGTTCTTCGCCACGGTTGCTTCAGGGTTCCTCTTTGTAATATTCTTGCCTGCACTGATAATCGGCTCGATCTTTTCTCAGATAAGAAAGAGCCTCAGCGGAAATATCGATTGCGGCGGACTGCCCAACGGGGGATATCTCATAGGTTGCACGGAAAGAGCGCTAATATACGCGGCATTCATGATAGGATTCTACGACGCTCTACTGTCCTACACCTCGATTCTGGGCTTCCTTTCGTTCATAGTGGCAGGGAAGGCAATCTTTCGATATTCGAGTAAGGAGGCTAATAGCCGGGCATGTGCAGACTGGTACATCCTCGGGACATTCTTGAGCATCGGTCTTGGTCTGGCTGTGTCCTGGACAGTATTCAGATTCTTGCTGTGAGAGGAATAGGGAATGATTGCAGTCATCATTGATCTGATCGCGTCAAGAGCTGCAAAGGCAAGTGAGAGAAGATCACTGAACAAGAAAATACGCAAGGTACTATCCGACACCGATAGACGGTTCGCAGAGTTCTGCGTGGCAAGCTCCTCGCTGAGCAAAGGGGACAGCATAGAACTTCTGGTGACAGACTGGCATCCTATCATCTACACATTCCATCGTCTACTCTCGGAGAACATAAGATTCAGAGTAGGTATCGGCACTGGAAAGATCGATGTTCTTGCGGATAGCGCCGACA
>JAGSHP010000201.1 GCA_029855925.1 Candidatus Thorarchaeota archaeon
GTGGCTCCTCTGTGATCTGCGAGGTCACTTCTTCAGTGGTTCCGACGGCAATGATCCTCCCATCCTTGATGGCAATGGCACCATCCTTGATTATTGACAGTTCTTTCAGGTCTTCTCCTGTCTTAGGGTGCTCGGTATTGCCTGCAAGTGTGGCCATCTGCCCGATGTGGGTCAATAGTAGGTCTGGTCTCATGGTCTCCACAACGATAGAGAGCGCGTACCTACTGACTGATTTAGCTTCCGTTTGAGATCCGCTTGACGGGATAGTTAATATAGAGGCGCTCTTCCCGCTCAAATAGAGCGAGTTGGACCATTATGGAGTATCTTATCCTCGGCTGGCAGGACATCTATAATCTCACACTTCAGCTATCGGAACGCATAGTTGAGAGCGGATACGAGCCCAATGTGATTGTTGGAATCGCTCGTGGTGGGTGGATCCCCGCACGTATCCTGTCAGATGTTCTCTATACTCAGACCATGTGGAATGTTCGGATTGAGTACTACACAGATGTTGGAGTGCGTGGTCGCCAGCCCCGTGTGACCCAACCTCTCTCCGTATCTCTCGAGGGAAAGAACATCCTTCTTGTCGATGAGGTCGCCGACACGGGTGAGAGCCTTCATCATGCAATCAAGCATGTGGAGGACCTTGGCGTGGCTAATGTACGTACAGCAGTCCTTCATCTGAAGCCCAGCTCTATGGTCAAGCCCGACTATTACATGCAGGAAGTCTCAGCCTGGATTGTCTATCCTTGGGAACTCCGTGAATCCATTATTGCAATCATCCGCGAGTTTCGAAGGAGCGACCCTGACCTGACACTGAAACAAATCCGTGACAAGCTGGTCTTTGAGGTTGGGTTCGATCCGACCGTTGCCGACTATTTCA
The DNA here is from genome assembly GCA_029855925.1 of Candidatus Thorarchaeota archaeon. Lineage (GTDB taxonomy): Archaea > Asgardarchaeota > Thorarchaeia > Thorarchaeales > Thorarchaeaceae > B65-G9. The sequence goes on from JAGSHP010000201.1 coordinate 884, forward strand.
TTAAGCGCCTGTGAGAGTCACTTAAGGTGATTACAATGCTGCTGAGTGAACTGAAGAGCGGTGGAGAAACGTTTCAGGTTGGCATTGGCGAGATTCGGAACACATCTCGCCTCGAGGCCTCTGAGTTGATTCGTATTGCTCGTGAAGAATCCACTGATGTTCAGGCCCTTCAGCTTCTCGCAGCCGAGAACATTGCTGGGGCAATTCATCTGTTGTCAGCCGTACAGAATGCATTGAATGCATGGACCGGGAAATATGCCATCAGCAAGACTCTTGATGTGGAGATAATCCTTTACTCCTCGGCCCAGAATCAGATCAATCGCGCCCTCAAGACAATGGGACTTCAAGGCACTCCTGAATCGGTCGCGGTCGTGATTGTTGGTGACACCAGTGATATTGTTCACGCAACAGATCAGCGACTTGTCAGTCGTATTGGTCCGGAGGCCGAACCAATGTTTTCTGCCAGTGAGCCTCGAGTTCAACAGATAATGAGCCTGTTCAACATAACAGACGATGAGATAAGATCCCTTGTCACTGGTGATTCCCTGCAGGACAGGCTTGAGGCCCTTGGACGCTGTGTTGCAAGCCGAATATCCACAGTTGCAATTGACACATGACCTAGTACATGTCATCTCGCATTGTCATTATTGATAGAATGTCCTCTTCTGGAACCAGCACCGAGACCCCGGTCCATTTCCCCACAATCTCAATCCATACTGTCTTGTCCGGATTATCAAGATTCACCTTTCTATCAATGCGGCTTGCCGCCTCAGTCACCACGTCCATTGTCCTAAGGTCAGAATGACGACTTCTGACCGTGACCCTAAAGGTCTCATCTTTTCCTATTTTCTCACAAAGTCTGTCCACTGCATCCTTGATCTGTTCAATATCTGTCGGTACACAGATCTCGAGCGGAATAAATTTGATTGCAAATCTGAACTGAAAGGGGTTCTCCAGCGCAAACTCCCTGAGCCGATGAACAACCTCAAACGGGTCGAGTGATGTCTTGCAGGCAATCAATCCGGAGATGTGGGTCAGATGGACCTTGAGCCTTGGATCATCCAAGAGGTCGCCAATGAAGTAGCGCACCTCGGAACGCGCTGCGCGTTCTCTCTCTCTTGGGCATCCAACAAGAATGTTATACCTGTTCATGCATTAGTCCTCACATCTCTGGCAGGACGAACCGAGCAGTCCAATATCGCTGGGCCTCGGTATCAACCCGTAGAGTCTCGGTCAACTGCTTGATACTTAGTTGCCCCTCACGATACACCCTGATGTTTGCAGGAGTTCCCGATTCCACACCAATAATTGTTGAGTTCTTTGAGCTCTTTGAGGGGCCCGCATCAATATAGAGGTCCACATCGTCACCTAACTGGTTCTTGGCATCGAGCATAGTGAATGGGCTTGGATTGCCGCTTCGATTCGCACTGGTGCCAACTATTGGTCCATCAAGGAGTCTTGCAATCTCTCTCGGGACCGCATGATTAGGGACTCTTATGGCAATGCTGTCCCTCTTGCCTGTCACCTTCTCCGGAAGGTCTGGTAGCGCCGAGACCACCAGCGTCAGTGGACCGGGCCAGAAGAGTCGAGCAAGAGCAATCTCAAGGGCGTTGAACTCATGATAATTCTTGCATTGATCAATGTCTGCAAAGAGAAGCGGGACACCAAGACTTGGACTTCGTCGCTTGATACTGATGAGCCTATCAATAGCCTCCGGAATTCGTGGATCGCACCCAATTCCATAACTCGTGTCCGTCGGGTAGACGATTACGCCGCCATTATTGAGTATCTCAACTGCATGCTCTACTGTCTCTTTCAAATCGCTATCTTGTAATATTCGCCAAGTCTCTGCAGGCATGGTGCGTCACGTAACTCCCCACAAACATACATATGTCCCTTGCGATTCTAGTCACCATACCACCTACTGGAGGTATTGTCATTCAGGCGGTCATCCTTGCAGCTGGGCGAGGTACTCGACTCAATCCCCTCACCCAACAGATGCCAAAGTGCCTTATTTCTCTTGGTGGGCGACCACTTCTCCAGCGCCTCATTATGTCGCTGCATGAGGCTGGCATATCATTCCTCACGATTGGTGTTGGTTGGAGAGGGGAACAAATACGGAACGCGCTTGAGGATGTCAATCTCAACATAGATGTGAACATTGTGACAGTCCCTGACTACGAGATAGGCGCACTTCAGACACTAGCCACATCCGCAAGAGATGTGACAGAACCTGTTCTTGTCAGTCCTGCTGACTATCTCGCCACCCCCGAGGTTCTCCGTACCATGTTGTCCACGTCACCTCTGAACGAAGATCAATGCGTTCTTAGGCTTGCAGTATCCAGAGGCGATTACGGCGCAGTCGTATATGGCACACCTGATGGGACAATCACTGGTCTGAACTCCCCCATTCTTGACGGCTCTATTGTGGGCCGTAGTGCAATGTCCCTCATTGCAACCCCACGATTTCTTGAGTTATGTCGCAGTCTCTTGGCCCAGGGCATGACCTCAGTGAGTGATGCAATCAATCATGTGATTCAGGGCGGACAAGCATGCTATACCACAGTGCCCTCCCACTGGGTTGATGTGGACAGTCCCACTGAGTTACTGAGTGCAGCTCGATTTCTTGTGGAGTTCATGCCCAATATGATAGATGGTCTTGTCGTTCCTCATGGTGACGTCTTTGAGATTGGTACGCGCCTCGTACTGGACACGGGCAGCGAACTCGACCCTGGGGTCAAGATTCATGGACCTGCCTATGTCGGGCACGGAAGCATGATCGGCTCCGGATGTATGATTGGCCCCAATGCGTTCATCGAACCTGAGACGGTACTTGGAGAACGTGTTGAACTGAGGGACTCGCTTGTATTCCGAGGCGTGACATTACCAACCGATACAAAGATGTACCACGCCATCGCATTGGGCAACGATACTATCCACGTAGGCGATTGATATGCCCAGCAAGTTCAGACTACGCAGAGTCTTCCGAGGGATCGTACTTGCGATTGCCCGACCTATGGTCCGGGCGGGAGTCACACCTGATACAGTAACATATCTCTCCCTGTTCCTTGCATTTCTCGCCTTTCTCGTTCTCCCCCTGACCCACAGTGGTCTGGTGTATGGACTTCTTATCTTTCTCACCGGTCTATTCGATGGTGTGGATGGTGCCGTTGCCCGTCTTGGAGGCAGGAGTTCACCTGCAGGTCCTTTCATAGACTCGGTCGTTGACAAGGTCTCTGAGACCATCATCATTGTTGCAATAGTCTTGGCATATCCTTCAGAGTCCTTCTTCGGGCTGAGCGTTCCGCTACTGGCCACGCTCTGTCTTAGCGGTTGGCTTCTGACCAGCTATACTAGGTCACGTGCGGAGACCCTTGGAGTGACCGATCTCAACATTGGTCTTGGGGCTCGTTCGGAGAGGCTGTTTACCCTCTTTCTGTTCTCTCTGTTCGGCTATGTGGTTCTTGGACTCGTCGTTGTCACGCTCCTAGGAATCTTGACTGCAGCCTACAGA
>JAGSHP010000448.1 GCA_029855925.1 Candidatus Thorarchaeota archaeon
AGAATATCCAGTTCGAAATTGATAGCGAGATTGCGGACGTACTCAAACAATTCTACTCGAAGGAAGGCCTCTCCCTTGAAGACAGCCGTGAAGCGATACTCCTTACTGAGGGTCTTCTCCAAATACTAGAGCCCGAGCTCAAAGAGAATTGGCGAGTAGCATCAATTACGGTGACTCCCCTCTCGGCGACTGTGTTGATTGAGGTTCAGTCAGATTCTCCTTCTACCAAGGGCCTTTCTCCCCAAAGCAAGGATTCTGGGCACGTCAGTAGTGTCAAGATGGTCATATTCAGCTCTTCAGAGAGATATCGTGATCTATTGGCCCCTGAGTCAAGACAATTCATAGAAGTTCAAGAGAGCGTACGTCGTTCGCTAGGGTTGGATGCCTCATGGGGGCTACCGAAGCCGTCGACTTCAGATCGTTCTCTCGACAGAGTTCAAGCATTTCTCGCCGCAATTAATGCACTGCAAGAGATCTCGCGTCTTCCCGAAGACCTACGTTCCAGAGTGCAATCTGTAGAGATTGTCGGAGATGTTGATCAAACACTTGTGACGACTCCTGTGGAGCTTGCTGATTTTGGACAAATGCTGTCCGCCGATTTTGGCGGCCGTATTGCCATCGACGAAATCCTTGAGACTGCCCTCATCACGTATGCAAGAGCGGCAAATCTCGACATAACCCAATTGAGATACTGCAAAGCAATATCCGATCTTCGAATCTTGGCACTCGACTACGTATTCCAGTTTGTAGAGCAGAAAGATATTGACGAAGGTCAGCTATTGACAATAAAGGCATCGGATGGAGCCATCATCTCACTCACAGACATACAGGAACTAGAATTCCGCCTAGGAGATATACTCCGCACACTAAAAGGATACGAGAACTTGAACTACGATGCTGCGAAACAAGAGTATCAGAAGCGATTAAGAACCTCATTAATGATGATACAATCAAAAGATGATAGTATCCACATTGAACCCGGTAGAGCGGGATTCGTGGCCTTTGTGCAACAGAAAATAGGCGAATATTGGAAAGCGGGCTTCTTTAGGGGCTTCTTTAGTGATGAGCCCACCAAAGAGCCAACTATTACCAGTATTGGTAAACAGAGGGGCATGATATACAAAGAAACCAAGAGAATGCCTCAATTCTCATCCATTAAGATATTTCGATTTAAGGGTGATAATCCGACCAATCCGATTACGGAGGTTGTTATTCTAATCCCCAAATCTGAGCTAAAGTCTGTTATTGGAGTACCTTTTGCTGATGACCTTAGAATTCCAAAAGCCCTGTTTCCTTTTCTCCAACCATTGGAGGAAGAAATTCCAATTGAACTGAATTTCCCCAAAGTCATCAAGTCGTATTTTATGGAGATTGGTCGAGTAAAGAATCTATTCCACATAATAAGGATCACCCCCACTGGGGGAATAGAAGTTGACGGAGTGCCCACACCCACGGGAGCGGCATATTCCATAAGGAGGAGGATTATTGGTGGGTTGATGCAGTTCGACAGGCCCAGACTCAAGGTGAGTGACCTGAGCAAGTTCCTCACTGTGATGGCGGACTTCGAGGGTCAGCTGGCCGCAGAACAGAAGGCGCTCTTAAAGGAGGGCAAGGATGCGTCTGTATACAAAGGCTCACACGATTCATGGAAGGGCTATTTTGGTCTGGTTGCTATGTCTCGCATGGCAATATTCAGGGCTCTGAAGGACTCGGGACTGCTTGCTGATGGGGTGACCTATGATTCTCCCTACTGGTACGATGAAGATGGTAGCATCTGGAGAATCACAAATGTCGAGTTTCCTGTCGGTCGTTCTTCTCACGATCCACGGAGAGCCTCCGACTTACGAGCCATTCTGACGAAGGTGCGTGTGGAGGGGTCACAAGAAATAGTCGAGGGTGCTATCATAGTGGATGTGCACTCAAAAGTGACAATAAGAAGGAACTCCCCGACAGAATCAGAGAAGGTATTCGAGCTCTCCCGCGCCCGCAATATGTTCACTATATCAGTCTTTGCAGTCTATACAGGTGCAGAGGGAGTAGGTACTTTCACATTCTCTGTCTATAACAGATTAGAGAACGTACCCGACTACCCCAGTATTCTTGCGCACATTGTGCGAGAATACGGTAAAGCGGCCTCTTATGCTTCATCAATACATCAACGTGCAAACAAGAGGAGTGAATACACGAATGCAGCAAAAGCGAGTTGGAGACGCATAGCAGAGTTGCTGTTTCCTGAGGACTTGTGGCCTGTTGTTGAGGATCTGTTGACCACCTCCGAGTCTGTATTTCGAGACTATAAACCCCCGAATCTTGACAGCAGCGGTGTCGGAACTGCACCCAGAAATGTTGACATGAGCGGCGTCAGAACTCTAGCTGAAAGGATTGCCCGATTGTTCTTCGGGACAGAGAGCGAGAAATACATTCCATTGCTGGAGGCAATACTGCTATTGGATCCGGGATCATTGATTCGTGACATTGACATTGACCTTGTCATTGATTGGTTGAACTGGTACGCGTTTCTGGCCCGACGCGCTCCGCGAGCACTGACCAAGATCAATCGACTGAGAATTGCTGGTTTTGACCCCTTGGACCTGCCGGACATTGAGACGGAGGTTGAGGGATGGGTTGCGGAGATGGTTGCCAATGAGACTCTGGATGACGAGTTGAAGAAGACGGTTCTGAATGCGATCGCACTGGACAACATGGATGGTGGTCTTCTGGCCGAGGACTGGCCGTACCCGCCGTATCAGATTGGCGAGTGGCGGTATGTTGGAGAGGGTGTTGACGAATGGTACGAGATTGGAAGCAGTGATGTGCTGTCCACGGCGATTGAGCTTGGCGAGGCGGGCATCACACAGGAGTTCACTGTTGATCGTGACCTGACCTTTGACGGGCTCAGGCTGTTTCTGACGCAGGTGCAGGCTGGTGAGAGGCTCAAGGCAATTGTGAGTGCCGGTTCAACGGCAGCAACCGCAACAGGTCTGGCAAGGCTCTCCACCGATGGTCTTGTCGAGATTCGTCTTGACCACCAGGTCTCTGTTCGTGCTGGCGAGCAGGTTCGGATGACAATCTCCTCCTCTGGGTCTGGGAGTCGTCTCTGGCTCTGTTCAAATTCTCTTGTGCTTCAGGGTCGTGTTGCCGACACGGTCTCTGCGGGCACGGGGAGACTGACTGGCGTGACTATCTACATGGAGCTTCACGACACGGCGCAGCATCTGCGTGTCGGCTGGCAGAAGACGGGCATTCGTTTTGAGAGTGGCATTGACGTGCCTGTGGAGACTTTGATTGGTGATGGCATGAACTATCTCGATGCGTATTTTCTGAGTCACCCTGACGACAGGCTCCCCCGTTCGTGGATTGCCGCCACCTCCTTCAACACGACCGACAACAGCACACAGATTGCATTTGAGGAGTACGAGTTCACCCAGACGAAGATCTACAGCAGTCTTCCAGACAAGTCCTACCAGTCGACTCCGGTGTACGTCTACGGTGATGCAGTTTCACCGCGCATGGTCATTCTCTCGCTCCTGCTATCCGACTATGGCGACGTTCACAGGATTGACGCAACCGAGCTGATTGACATCGTGTATCAGGAGCGCCCCGGCGTGCTTGTGGTGCTGACCGATGAGGTTCCGTCGGAGGTCCTGCTTCCAGATGATGACGGAACGCCGATGCTTCAGGCGTGGTTGAGGGCCGGGAACCAGATCATCTCGGCGGGCGTGGTACCCTTCTC
>JAGSHP010000450.1 GCA_029855925.1 Candidatus Thorarchaeota archaeon
ATCACACTCACTACAAACATGTACACAAGAGCTCACAGACGGCACTATCATTTAAGGACGATTCTCATTGTACCCGAACGCGGAGTTACAAAGTCTGCAACAGAGCAGATGATTATCATTTGACGATGACTCTTATTGTACATTCGCTCTCAACCTCAAAACGAAAGAGGCGTCGCACTATGATTCGTGCAGTTCCAGGTCCTATCGCTCTGAAGAACCATCTGACATGCTCCTTATCGCCGCCAGTCCAGCCCGGCTTGAGGCGTTCTGGATGGAGATATTCTGCCTCCCTACGCTCGACCTCGACCACTCCGTCGCCAGTCACCTCTATCTCTGCATCAATACCAACGGATCCGTGACGCGTGTACTGTACGTAGAACTGATCACCGACATTGAAATGATACCCCTCATCCCTGCACTCGGCTCTGGCAATCTTCTCGTGTGGTGGCTTCATTCTTCATTCTCCACTCACAACTGCCAACTATCGAGCAGTTAGGCTTTGTTGCGACGAACCATCCGGTTGCGAAGAGTCGTCATTGATTCAAGCAGATGATCTTCATTGAGCCGCCGGTCCGACTAAGAACCAGTCTATAGGGACGCACCGCAGTTAGTGCAATACTTGCTCAGTCTTGTGTTCTTGTGGCCGCAGTAGGGGCACTCCACAACTTGAGATAGTCTCTCGAGAGTCTTCACCGAGAAGTGGTCCACTCCCATGAAGTCGATTGTCTTGTCGGAGGTTGGATCGTAGAACCGGACCTTGTAGACTGGGCGATCGTTCTGCGTATAGGCGACAGTCACCTCAAGGAACTGGGACATGCGTTTCCCTACAAAGTGCGCAAGTGGTATCTCTCTGCGGATGGTCTCGCCTCGAGTCACAAGAACTCTCTCGGAGGTGAGATAGTACCTTGTTCGGTGGACATTCACGAAGTAGATGAGCAGGATGAGAAAAGGAATGCTCATCGCTCCATAGTACAACACCTCTGTGGCTCCATACAGTTCGAACTCAAACATTTCATAAACAGAAATCAATATGCCTGGTAGCCCGCATGCACAGAACATTGCCCAGAAGCTGGACTTGCCTCTACGGCTCCATAGTATGGTCTCTCCAGGCAGCATTCCCTCACTGGGTGGAATAAAACGGCGTGCTTCATCTTGAACCAACGGAATACCTCTACTGAATCTCAATGTGACGGTATTTGAATACTATGTGTGTCTTTGAGTCGCCTGCAAGAGGGATCAGCCTTCGTCATGGAAGACCTGTAGTCCTGAAGCAGACACGCTCATTGCAATGAAGAGTCTGCTTCCTCTTGTCTGGTGGAACGCACCGCTCACTGTACATGCCATCTACTTCTGCTCCGCTCGTATGAGGCTGTGAGCTGCATGCTTCAAGTCTACAGAGGAGCACCGCAGTTCTTGCAGTAATTGCTTAGTGCTGTATTCTTGTAGCCGCACTGGGGGCACTCCACAAGTTCACTTAGTAGTTGGAGAGTTTCTACTATGAACGGGTTCATTCCAGCAAATTCGATAGTCTCGTCAGAGGTTGAATCGTAAAAGCGCACCCTGTAGAGTGGGTTCTCGAGGTCCGGACGGGTGTAAGACACCTTCATAAACTCGGACGTGGGTCTTCCTGCAAGGTGCGCAAGTGGGATCTCCTTCTTGATGAAGTCCCGTTCAGCCAGAATCACCCTTTCAGAGGTGAGATAATACCACGTTGGGCGGACTTTCACGTAGTAGATGATTAGGATGAGAAAGGGAATGCCACCCAATCCGAACAATAGGGCAAGTATGATTCCATAATCTTCTATCCCCAATATTTCAGTAACAACCATTATGAAGATCGGTGTCGAGCACGCACCGACCAAGGCCCAGAAGTTGGCCACACCTCTGCGGCTCCATAGTACAGTTTCTCCAGGTAACATCCCCACAATGGGAGGAATGAAACGACGTTCTTCATCTTGAGCCAACGGAATACCTCTAGCGAACCACAATATACGGATATTTGAATAATATGGATTGCGTGCAGCTACAAACACTCTTTTCATGATGCCTACAATGAGAATCCGCCTTCGCCATGGAAGACCTGCACTCTCGGACAAGTCTGACGACGTTTCTTGCCATTACTGAGGTCCGAAATTTTATAACCAAATGAATTGCGGCTGTCGCCTGCCAACCAAAGAGTCGTAGATTCCATAGATGTCCATAGGGAGGAACGAGGTAGTC
>JAGSHP010000349.1 GCA_029855925.1 Candidatus Thorarchaeota archaeon
AAATCAAACAAATGATTGTGCCGCAGGAGGAGAAGGGTGTATCAGATGAGCAGGGCGCCTCCGCAGAGGGCGAGTCCGCTGAAGTAGGTGACACGGCAGACACAGGTGACGGTGCTACAGTTCCATAGAATAGTTCCTCATAGAGTGATGGAGTTTCTGACCAGAGCCGCATCACCCATACTCAACTTTGTTTCATGATGCGCAGGGTCAGGGTCCCTACCGGACCCGGGGGAGTTATCCATATCTCATTTTGCAGTCCAGATCAAGTAGAGTACGTATGCCAACCCAAGGTAGAATAGCTCGTAGAACATGCAGCGCTTAAGCCAGTATCGCCAGGTACGGTTTTTTGTTCCGAGCCAGAGCACTGTCTCCTCAATTGTTTCGGGGTCACTGAATCTGCCAGTCGATGCCAAGCATTCCTTCAGAGCCTCTCGCCGTCTTGAGAGAGATCGTCCGATCCAATAGAATAGAAAAGGAGTTACAACAGCCGCGATAATGGCTGAGACCATTGCATCATGCTCGCCGCGGAGGGATCCGACTACACTTATGACAAACAGCAGAACTGTAAGTGCAATCACTGGAATCATGTAGAGAAGTGCACCATGTCTTGTTCCAAAGTGTGGATATGACTTGAGTCTCTCGTTGGCAAAGAATGCGGCGACGACATCGAGAGCATCATTGTGGTCCCTTGCAAAGACATTGAGTTCAATCCTTGAATCAAGGACCTTGTGGAACACACCTCTGCTATTGCGGCGAACTCGTTTCTGATACTTCACCTGAATCGATGAGGATGGAAGATGAAAGATCTCTTCCATCTTCATCTTTTCGTAGAGCTCCATTATGTCGCCCTGTAGGTCTCTCTCTTCCGACAACTGAGGTCCGTCCTTTCTTCTATTCTACGAGTACCATTCATAGTACTTCACACGACTGTACTCTTGGAGTGTCGTGAGAATCATTGAGATGCCTCCAAAAATCAGTCCAACTCCCGCTGAACCCCAGTACATGGCTTTCTGCATCTTTGTCGGCACCTTCTTGTAGTTTCCTGTGTTCTTGAGAGTATGGGCTATTAGCCAGCCCATGAGAGCAGCAGAGGCACCAGCCAACATGAATTCAAAAAGGGCCTCAAGCCACGTCGACAATGATAGTACGCTGAATAGAATCTCATGCAGAACAAAGAATCCCAGGGTAATTAGGGTGGCATACTGCATTAGCTTCTTGAACAGACCTACTCTACTTGCAGGCGCCTTCTCGATGCCCTGTTTGACGAGGATGACTGTGCCCACGAAGATGATGAGTATTCCAATCAGCACTCCCAGAGGTAGTTTCAGGCCGTCCCAGATGAGAGTTTCGCTCCCGAACAGGCTGATTACCGCATCCAAGAGCAGGATTACTAGAATGACGTTCAGACCACAGATGAGGCCTCCCACTATTCCACCAATGATCCCGGACATCCAAGTTGGCATCGCGGCCATCTGTATGTCGATGGCACCACCAGCAGCATCCTCGACCGCTGCCGCGAGCGTGATGCCTATGAGGAACACCAAGAAGGTAGCCACAAGTGATCCCAAAGTGAAGGTGAAGAAGTAAGACCTGTCACTGACACTGGCAGTGCCATTGTCCGCCTTGACTTCAATCTTGTGCGCTCCGTTCTTGAGTGCATCGGGATTGCTCAGCGAATCCTTGTCGTCAGAGTTCACAGTCTGAAGGGTCTTCCTGTAGGTGTAGACCACGCCCCCGTCAACAGGAGTACCACTGGGCTTGACTGGGTCCACTACTTCGTAGTCGCCACCATCTACGCGGATGCTTGAGTTGACATCTGTGGTGGGATTCGGATTGAATACTTGCCACTCAACAGTGACTTCCCTAGCGTCGTTGATGTGATCACCCTCGGACGGAGAGTCAATCTGAATGTCGAGTGACTCATTGCTCAGACCACTTCCCACGAATGTGGTCTCAGGTGAGGAATCACTCGGCTTCAATGATGTTGTCTGAGTTGAAGGTGTACTCTGGCCTGACATTACCTCAAGGAACGGAGTGACAACGTCGAACAATGGAACTCCACCCCATAGTGCCCGCTCTTCTTGGCCATATGAGGACGAGTATTCAAAGCTGATATCTGGTGACTTGTAGGAAATCTCGAATTCAGAGCGTATTACGGGTACTGGGACCGGAATGTCGACAGTACCGAATAACACATTGACGGTCACCCAGATAATTTCAATCCAAGGATAGGCGATCCTTCTAATCTTGATGACACCGTCGCCAAGTCGTGCTTCACCCACCAAGAACGCCACAAAACCAAACGTGGTTATCTCTAGTGCGATGTCAACCATCAGCAACAGCAGCAGCGGAAGGACCCACAGTGGGGAAGGACCGGTCTCGGTCTTTCCGCCTCCGTCTTGAACCTGAATTGTCACAACGGGAATCGCATCCTCCGGGGTTTCCAAGAACAGGGTCTCACCGATGAAGCTTGCCTGAAGGGTGTATTCGCCTTCGTTTGAGGGGTGCCAATTATAGTCAGCCTGTCCGAATTTGTCGGTTGTGAGGTAAATGGAGGTGAATCTCCCTGCAGTCTCCTCAATTGTTAGTTCGACGAATCTATTGATGAGTGGAGTGTTGTCCTCATCAGTCAGAGCCACACGAATGTTGTTATCTTGTAGAGACTTGACAGTGGTCGGATGCACCAGATTGATGATAGTCTGTTCAAAGCCTACAAGGTCTAGGTAGTCGTTTACCGAGTTGTAGACTCGACTCTCGAGAATGTCCACCTCAATGGTATGGTCCCCTGCCTGGAGATTGCTGGGCAGTGTGATCGATAGTAGGGTGTCACCGTCAAAGTGGTCAAAGCTCTGTAGGGGTGTGCCGTCAAGCAGAACCTTCAGTTGGACAGGTTCAATTATCGAACTGTCCGTGAGGTCATCAGTGAGGCGCAATACCAAGTCTATTGTGTCATCGCGGTGGACATATGTGGCGCTGAGATGGCTCTCATCAACCACAACATCTCGCTTGAAGACTTGGCTCATCAGGTCCGCCTTGGCCGGGTCAAAGAATCTTGATCCCTGGTATATTGCGGTCGTGAACAGTCCTCCAGCAGTGTCAGGTACATAGTCAAAGTGAGTAATTCGCCCACTAGAATCAGTCGAGGCGCTGACGACCAGATCATCGATGGCGTATGTCACTGCTGCACTACCAAGCGGCATGGAGTCCTCGTCTAGCAAGGTGTACTGGAAATCAGTTGCTTGATCAACGTAGAACTCGGACACTGCAACTCCCCCTCGCATTGGTACAATGTGCAGCGATGTCCGTTCGATCAGGCGGAAGTCGAATGTCGTATTGCCTTGGTAGATCAGGTTTGGCTTTGTCTTCACGAGCAGAGTGTAGTTACCAGCCTGTATTCGTTCCTCAAGAGGTACATTACGAGGAATAGTCCAGTGTCCTTCCAATGTGATGCCATCGGACTTTGTCTTGATGTACCAGTCAACGCCCTCCGTGCCGATGAGATAATCCACGTCGTCGAGAAATGTCAGGCTAAAGGGAATGTTTGGATCAGCAGGAATCATGCTGTCACTGGCCGGATCATAGCGCATTGCAGTCCCGGAGAATACCAAGTCATCGCCTCTGTGACCAGAAGTCTGACTCACAACCAGTGAGATGGCAAGCTCTATCTTTGTTGCCGTGAGAGACTTGCTGGCTGATGAGGCACTATAGAACTCATCACCGGCAAAGCTGACAATGATTTCGAAGTCACCGAGGTAAGGAGGTACATAGGTGTAGTACCCTGCACCATCCTGATCAGTCTGCAAACGGACTTGCTGTACAATTCCAATTCCCTCTGCAGATATGCTCAGAAGTACTTCCTTTGCCTTCAGAGGATTACCCACTTCATCTGTTAGGGTGAAGTTGAACTGCGCAGGAAGAGTGACTTGCACCTCACTAGGTATAGAGAGGGAGATCTCGGATACGGACTTGCTTATCGTGATTCCATCTGTGACGTATTGCGACGAGGCACGCTTATTGTCCCCCGGATATACTACCTTGACTCGATATGTGTCCTCAGGGAGGTCAGCTCTCCAAGTCAGGGAGGCCCACCCTGTTGCGGAGGTTGTATTCCATCCAATGGGCACCCACGTGCTTCCAATCTCAACATAGTACAGAATAGCCTGGTTCACGATTGGCCTCTTGCTTGCATCCTGAAGA
>JAGSHP010000196.1 GCA_029855925.1 Candidatus Thorarchaeota archaeon
CCCGGATAGTCTTCCTATCGGGGTCCAGACTAGGCAACGGGCCCTTGACTCTTGTGCAATTCCGCGCAGTCATAAAGTTTTCCGCGTGACTGTTTCTCCATAGTATGCCTGCACCGGACTTGTGTCATGATATGACTCGAAAATAAAAAGAGTTGGTGGAGCGAGCAGGCTTGCGACCCACTCGCTTATAGATTGTGGAGGACTGAGAGGTCCACTTTGGCTCAATTATCCAAATAGACTGCCGAGCCCAGCTGTGAACTCTTCCTCTTTTTCCTCTTCCTTTTCTTCCTTCTTCTCTTCGGCTGCAGGAGCTGCCTCGGTGGCGCCTGCGCCCGCTGCGGGGGCGGCGGCCATAGGCATGGCAGCTGCGCTCTTCAGGGCTTCGTCGATGTCAACGCCCTCAAGGGCAGCAATTAGTGCCTTGATTCTACCCTTGTCAGGCTTTACGCCTGCTGCGGTGAGAACGGCCTCCATGCTTTTCTCGTCAATCTCCTTGCCTGCCTTGTGGAGCAGAAGGGCCGAGTATACATATTCCATTTTTACTACCTCACTATGATTATCCGAACAGGCCACCGAGGCCTGTCACAGCTTCTTCTTCTTCCTCCTCGTCCTTGTCAGGCTCCTTGGACTCAGCAGCTACCTCATCGGGGGCTGCCGCCGGAGCACTGGTCGCCTGAGCCTTCACCTGAGTGACGATTTCGGAGGGTATTGCGTCTGGATCTTTCTCAGCCAGCACGGATGCGAGTGCAAGTGCCTCCGCATTGCCCTTGCTTAGGAACTGGACTACAAGGTCCGGCTCAAAGAAGTCAATATTGAGGGCAAGAGTTCTTGCCTCCATGTCTGCCTTGGCTATGATCAATGGTATTGTCTCAGCAGTTGGATACCCAGAGTTGATGGATAGATTGACTGCATATTGATGTCCCAAAATGACCTGCTGGAATAGATGTTCCAGGTCAACGTCAAGGCTGTCGCCTGTAAGCACTGCTCCGTCTGTGTATGCCGCCACGAGTTTCAGCTGGAGTTCCATTGGTTCGATTCCAAGTCTGGCAAGCATCTGTGCCATTGCATTGGAAACGACCTCTCCTGCCTTGACAGCGACGGTCTCCTCAGTGACGTGAATGACCCCACCCTTGACCCTTGATGGTATCTTCAGGGCTGCTAGTTCGCTGATAAACGGACCTGGAGCCACTCCTGTGTTCATTGCGGGTATGATGATGTCCTTTGGCGTAACCTGCCCGCCCTTTGCAGGTGCTGAGGTCTTGTTCTCGCTGAGGAACTTGCCCAAAATGAATGGGTCTTGATCGCTGAAGATAAAGGCTACAGGGCCTCGTACGTAATTCACAAGTTCGTCCATGCCCTTTATGCCGGCCTTTTCAATAGCCCGAATCATTAGGGTGTTCCTTGCCATCCTTATGGTCGCGCTACCTCGTAGACTCTTTCGGATATTGTCAAGTTGTTTGGCACCTACTCCCTCTACGTTCACGAGGCCTACCATCTTGCTCTTTTTGATGGAATCAACGAGCTTTTGGACTTCCTCTATCTTCCATTGTGGTATATGGCGTTCTTCAGTTGCCAATCATATCACCTCCACGAGGTCACCTTGACCGATGGCCCCATGGTCGTCTTTATCACAACATTCCCAATCTTTTCCAAATGCCCCTTCCCATCAACAAATCCAAGTATTGCAGCCACATTCTCTGCTATCTCTCGATCAGACATCCGTTCATGTCCAACTTTTACATGAAAGGTCGGAGTATGACGCATTCTGATACGGACTGTGCGATGGTATTGATTCACAATAGGCGCTAGGTCAGCTTGGGGTGGGAAAGGTTTAGGCATCTTTCCTCGAGAACCGAGAGCCTGTCCAAGATACCTACCGACAAGAGGCATAGCATCGATTGAGGCGATGAAGAAGTCAAACGTCTTAGCCAGTGCCTTTCGTGTCTTCTTCTCCTCTGCTATCTTTGGAATCTCCTCTTTGGCAACAACTCTCTCTGCCCCGGCAGCCTGTGCCTTTTCGGCAAACTCGCCATCACCAAATGCACACACCTTTGCAGGAGGATAGAGGGTGTGTGGGAGGATCACCTCTTGGTTGAACCTGTTTTCAGGCTTGGACACATCCAGTTCTCTCTTTCTGAAGTTGACTGCAAGATCGAAGCTCTGCTCGAACTTGATTCCACGTTCCTTGCCCTTTGCTCGGGCCTCTGCCACTGCGGATTCTATCTTATCAATATTGAATGACATCTGTCTACTCCTCCCTCAGCGGCTCAGAGAGCTGTTCATCCCAAGTACCCTGCCGGACTTCCTCTTGGAACTCCTTTGCAGGCTTGCCCTCAATGGTGACTCCCATTGAAACACAAGTACCTGAAATGATCAGTGCGGCACTTTTCATATCAAGCGCAGAGAGTTCTGCCTCTTTCGCCTTCGCAATACTCTTCAGCTGATCTATTGTCAGATTACCAACATAGTCAGTATTTGGCGTACCTGACCCCTTCGGAGCACCCACCTCCTTGAGGATGAGAGCGCTCGTTGGTGGTACACCAACTTCGACCTCGAATGCCTTTGTTTCCTGATCAACTATGATCTTTACAGGTACCTTCAACCCTGTATATGGCTGAGTCACCTCATTGATCTTAGTGACCACTTGGAAAATGTTCACACCTGTTGGACCTAATGCAGGACCAATTGGTGGCCCGCCTGAGGCCTTGCCACCTTCAACTAGAGCTTCAACTGTTATTTTATCGCCCAAAATTATCACGGCTCCTGATGCAGTGTTCTTGGCACGAACAAAATACTGCCAATTCTGACGACCGGGCGGACAAGTAGATACCAGATCCGGTTCGGTCTACTGCATACACAATCATTTTTTCTCACCCCTGACATGGCGTCTTGCACCTATGTCACATTAAGGGACTTGAGTTGCACTTTCGGTGTTTTGTTTTAAGGCTTATGGAGTGGCGGCTGTACGATGAGTCTCTCAGGGGGGAAAACGACTCAGACAATCAGTCTTTTCGTGCCCAAAATGAGTCCTCGTCTTCCTCTTCCTCTTCTTCCTCGGTCGCCGCCTCATGTCCCTCGGCAACCTCACGTGAGGTCTTTTCGACCAATTTCACAAAGTCGGCATGAATTCTCATTGGAATGGTATGAGGACTATCAATTAGCTCAACAATCAGTTCCTCTTTTGCAGAGTCCACTCGTGTGACCTTCGCACGCTCACCCTTGAAAGGTCCGGAGATGATCTCTACAATGTCCGATACGGCTAGTCCCTCTGCAGCAGGCTTAGGTACCAAGTACTTGTCAATCTCTTCAAACGAGACCTTGCCTCCCACACGCCCCCGCACATGTGGAACTCCCGAGATTGCAATTTCCACGTCACGATATTCAAGGGTCTCAATGAAAACATAGCCTCGAAGGGTCTCGGGGACAAGAATTGCCTTTACCCTTCCTAATAGCATGTTCTGCGAAACCAGCTTTGGTTCGCCGGATTTCTTCTTTTTCTTGGGGCACTTCTTCATGTGTTCTCTTGTGAGTGCCTCAGAGGTAAACTGCTCGCCGCAGAAGGGGCACTCCCAAATATCAGGCTCACCTATCACTGCTGTAGTGATTAGATCAGTCACGCTTCTCTCTTGACCTATTGTGGTCCGTACTGCAAATATGCTGGTCTTGGGAGCCATTTTTCGTGCCTCATTTGGTATCAAATAGGTTCTCTGTTAGATCAAACTATGATCCATACCAGTTACCTGTGATTATGGTCATGAGAACTTGGATGAGGTAGCTTAGCAGTCCCACCAGGAACATCGCCAGAATGCTCACTTTCGTATTCATCCACATCTCTTTGCGAGACGGTTTAGTTGCCAGCTTGAGTATTCTTCTGCTATCATTCACGAATTCGCTGATTCCCATGACTTCTCATTCCTGCCTGCGGCTTGATTAATGACAGGCTTGTATGAAGTCACCCGCAGTTGGCTTTTAACGCTTCCTGCATGGTCAAGAGTTTGCCAAACATCAGATTTTGGACAGTCCCAAGTCTGACTCGATGTCTTCTGCAAGAGGACGTACTGGTTCCGATCCGGAGTCGAAGATATATGGTGAACTGACTCCTGAGGCAATGATTGTCACTCTCAGCCTGTCATCCAACTCGGGAACAATCAATGCACCATAAATGATCTCGGCATTGGGATTGACCTGTTCTGTCACAAGCTCTACTACACGCTTTGCCTCAGATAGTTGCAGATCAGTGCTTCCGCTGACATTGATGAGAATGTTCCTTGCATTCTCAATTGAAACATCAATCAGCGGGTTCTGAAGTGCATTATACACCGCCTCTTCGGCTCTGTCTGGTCCCTGTCCTTCTCCCAGTGCAATGATGGAGACACCACCATTACGCATTGTTGTTCTGACATCTGCAAAGTCAAGGTTGACCAGCCCTGGTCTCGAGATCAGTTCAGCAATGCCCTTGACCGCTCTCACGAGTACCTCATCTGCCACCATGAACGCCTCAGATAGAGAAAGGTCGGGTGCTATCTCCAAGAGTTTCTCATTTGGAATGGCAATGAGCGTATCAACGTATTCCATGAGTTCGGTGAGACCGCGAGTTGCATTCTTCTTCCTAGTTGTTCCCTCCACCTCGAATGGTAAGCAGACAATTGCAACAGTGAGGGATCCATTCTCTTTGGCTGCCTTGGCGATTAGAGGGGCCGCACCTGTACCAGTGCCTCCACCCATGCCTGCGGTGATGAATACGAGGTCTGCCTGAACGGCCTCCTTAATCACATCGTATGACTCTTGAGCTGCAGTCTGACCAACATCTGGGTCGTTTCCAGCACCAAGCCCTCCGCAACTCTCTCTACCCAAGAGTACCTTGTGATGTGCATTGCAATAGTAGAGATCCTGCGCATCCGTGTTCGCGGCAAGAGTTTCCGCGCCCTCGACACCTACTTCCATCAATCTGGTGATGGCATTATTGCCTGCACCACCTACACCCACTACTAGTATCCTTGCGCTGACAGAATTGAGCAAGTCCGCAAGCTCTTCATCGGTGGTCTCACTCTTGCTGCCAAGATGTTTTGCTTTGCCGCTGTGTGCTTCTCGCCTCAGACTTGACGAACTACTTAGAACCTCTTCTAGGAGTGGATGCATCTTATACACCTTCCAATGTCATCTCTATCACAGTATTATCTCCACAAAAAACAGAATACTACCCAGGTATTACGAGGTCGAATTCACTTTCGCTTGGGTTTCCTGCGCCTGAAAGTTCTAAGAATTGAGTTGATCGAGATGTTGTGCTTTGCTAATAGAGATGCAACCGCATCAAGAGTCGGTTGACCATTTTGTGCGCCCTGACTCTGGACTGTGAACGAGGCCACTGCATTGGCAAAGTGGAGTGCCTGCTCAATTCTTTCTGACCGTGACCATGCTGCAATAAAGCCGGCAGCAAAAGAGTCCCCCGCACCAAGTGTGTCAACCGCTTTCACAGGAAACGGCTGTGATGTACAATATTCAAAACCGTCAGTGGCAATAGCACCCTTATCGCCCAGCTTCACAATGAGAATTCCAGGAAATGTCTTTGCGAATCTTCGAAGCTGTTGCTCTCTTGGTTCAATTCCAATGTACTCCTTGAGCTCTTGCCTGTTTACAAAGAGCAGATCCGTGTGAGGAAGAATCTCTTCGAAGTTCACGTTTCCAGCATTATGTCCGGGGTCGTACGAAAAGATGATGCCATTGAGAGTTGCAATCTCCGCAGCCTGTTTAGCCATCATTGGAAATCCACTGGTCATGTGGACCACAGTGGCCTTACCTAGGAGCGACTCATCGATGATGTGCTTCTCAATAAAGCGGTTCGCTCCTGGCAGTGAAATGACCCTTCGTTTCCCCTTCTTGTCAATTATTGCAACAAAGATTCCCGTGGGTTGGTTCTCAAGTACGAGAACATTGCTCGTGTCAACACCAACCCTTGAGAGGTCTCTTAGAATCTCCTCACCATGCGTGTCATTCCCAACACAACTGATGAGCCCCGTCTTCACGCCGAGCCGTGCCAACTGTACTGCGAAGTTTGCAGCCGACCCTCCAGCAGAGATGCATCCCCTATTTGATATTAGATGATCTTCCTGTTCGGGAAAATGGTCTACTCTAAGGCATACATCAATATTGATTCTGCCAATCGAGTAGACCTCCACAGACATTATGATTCCTCACATTATCAGGGACATTATAGCCTTCTGTGCGTGGAGACGATTTTCCGCTTCATCAAACACAACACTATGGGGCCCATCCATAACCTCATCGGTTATTTCTTCGTTTCTATGTGCTGGAAGACAGTGCAACACGATAACATCTGGCTTTGCAGCATTTACCAGCGCTTGGTTGACCTGAAATGGCATTAGTGCGTCCTCTTTCTCCTTCGAGCGTTCTTGGCCCATGCTGAAGAATGTATCTGTATATATGACATCCGCATTCTTGACAGCCTCATAGGGGTCATTGACCACTTCAAGTGCTGTACCATAGCGCTCGCTCAGTTCAGTGGCACGCTTCATTATCTCCTTGGAGGGCGTATATCCCTTCGGAGACCCAATAGTCACATCCATACCCATTATTGTGCACCCCTGCATAATGGAGTTACTGACATTGTTCGAATCACCCACATATGCAATCTTGAGTCCCTGTAGGTGTCCCTTGCGTTCCTCAATCGTCATCATATCCGCCATAATTTGGCATGGGTGCAAGAAATCAGACAATCCATTTATCACGGGGACTGTAGCATGCTTGGCAAGTTCAACTATCTCATCATGCCCATAGACTCGTGCCATTATCCCATCGCAATACCTGCTCAATACCTGTGCAGTATCACCTATGGTCTCGCCACGACCAAGTTGCGTTCCACTTGGCTGAAGATACAGTGCGTGACCACCAAGCTGAGTCATTCCGACCTCGAACGAGACCCTCGTACGAGTGGATGACTTCATGAATATCATGGCCAGGCTTTTTCCTCTCAACAAGTCGTGAGGCTCGCCTCGCATCTGTTTGCGTTTGAGGTCATGTGCCGTGTCAAGAATTCTACGAAGTTCGTGTCTTTCAAAATGAGACAGATCTATGAAATTTCTTCCTCTAAGGCTCAATATCATTACCTCGCAAGGTAGAGTGATGGCCCTCACACGTTTGAGGCATGTAATAAAATTGACCATGAGGCTGTTATCTACATTCCGCCTACAAGTCGCTGTGCAAACCACTCCGGGTCAAACGGTTGAAGGTCCTCATACTCCTGCCCGACACCCACATACACGATGGGACTACCGGTCACAAACGAGATCGAGAGGGCTGCACCACCCGATGGGTCCGCATCGACCTTGGTCAATATCGCCCCATCAATTTGAATTGTCTGATGGAACTCTCTCGCCTGGGATAATACATCATTGCCAGCAAGTGCGTCCCCGACAAAGATTTTCAAATCTGGCTCCGACACTCTTGCAATCTTCGCCATCTCGGCAAGAAGGTTCTTGTTGCTCTGCATCCTGCCTGCCGTGTCAATGAGCACCACATCAATGCGTTTTGCACGAGCGTGCGCAACCGCATCGTAGGCCACAGCAGCAGCATCTGCGCCATAACTCTGCTTGATCACTCGCACTCCAAGTCTCTGTGCATGTGTTTCAACCTGCTCGATGCTCCCTGCACGATATGTGTCCGCAGCTGCAACTACGACTGAAAATCCATTATTCTTGAGCAAATACGTAAGCTTGGCGAGTGTAGTTGTCTTACCCGTACCATTAACCCCAACGAACATGATTATGGTGGGTTCACCGTCCGCCTTCTTCTTCCTGATGAACTCAAGAAGGTCCAAAGGTCTCTCCGGTTTGAGCACCTCCAAGATTGACTCGTAGATCGCGTTCTTGAATAGATTCACCAGATTCTCAAATCTGCCAGTACGCGTTCCCAGTATCTTCTGTTTAGTGAGTTCGCAGATTCTTTCGGCGACTTCAACAGCCACATCATTCTGGATCAATACCATCTGAATCTCCCAGACAGCATCCGAGAGGTTCTTTTCGGTCAGTTCCTTTGTGGTGGCTTTTGTGACGGCAGTATCGAGTGCTCCCCGAAGCTTGTCAAACACCAAATCACTTCCCGGTCTGAACCTTACTGAGTAGGCTTCTTAGCTGTCCATCCAGACTGGTTGCATGTGATGTGAGCTTCTCCAGCTCCCCCACCAAAGAAGTGTATTGCTTCTCCAGTCGGGATATCAACTCCTTCGCTCTCTCAATGGCCTGATCAATAGTTGTTTCTATTCGGACCCCACTCCCTATGTCTCTGATGACCTTCTCGGAGTCAGCTATCTTTGCCCTGACCACCATTCCCCCGCCAATATTCATCAGAATCTCTTCGTCAGGTTGTTTCGTCTTGAGTTCTTCAAGTGTCTTCACACCCATTTGCATGTCCCGAATGTATGCCTGTGTGAGGTCCATGCGTTGGCGAACGAGTTCAATGTTGGAACTTACAAGTTCTTGCTCGGCGGAGAGCTGTTGGAAAGCTCTCTGCTGATCTTCAGTCACTATTCTGCACTCTCCACCCCGAGAAGTCTCCGAAGTTCGAGGCTGCGAACCTCTTCAGGTTTGATCTCCTTTGTCTCTTGGATGGTGATCTCTCTTCGCTTTACTCTGTGGCGGCTACCTAGCTCTGAGAGCACTCTCTCTTTCGCCTGTCCTTCATTGACCGCCACAAGGTCCTTGCTGAATCTGAATTTTCTCTTAGCTTTCTGATACACGCCAGTTACGCGCCACACTTTTACACTCATATTGATTGTCCACCTCTTCTATACGAATCCTAAGGCCTGTGAGATATTTGCCAGCTCCACACCAGTGGTTTCCGAGCCTGCAATCATCCCATCTTTGTTAGCCACAACACCAAGGCGTATGTACGGACTGCCTCTATTCACAGTTCCCATTTCAACCTCGACTTTTAACAGCTCTGTTATGAGTTCTATCTCCTCTGATGTTGTCAATGGATGCGACACAGCCCCTTGATCTGTGGCAATTGTATTCGAACCAACAATTGGTAATCTGGCAACTGTGCCTGGGACTACCTCCACATCCAGTACATCTGCAATCTTCTTCTGTGCTGCCTTGTCGAAGTCTGGATGGCAGATTGCTCCGTGATCATTGCACAGAATTATGTTCCCCAGGGCTGTCATCTTACTATCTACCCAGTCGACGACGATTCCCTCTGCATTCTGTTGAATCGCTGACAACTCATCGTCGGTCGTCGTATATGGGAGAAGAATACCATGTGAGTTTGCGCAGGACATTATTCCAACTGCATCCAGTGTTGCCACTGTGGACTTGACAATTGGAAGGTCCAGAAAGGCGGTTCTCACGGTCTCCAGAGACTTCTCCGACATGTTTGGGGAAAGGAACACGAATCGGTCAGTGGCGATTACAAAGGCGCCGACGTTCGAATCGCCCTCGA
Source organism: Candidatus Thorarchaeota archaeon (assembly GCA_029855925.1). GTDB lineage: Archaea > Asgardarchaeota > Thorarchaeia > Thorarchaeales > Thorarchaeaceae > B65-G9. Next base: position 9,454 of record JAGSHP010000196.1, read on the forward strand.
AGTCTGTTCGGGCGATTGGCGTAGGTTATCCCTCCGCAAGGTAAACTCGCACGAGGTTATCGGTGTTCTTGGTCACCCTAATGCGAATGCGACGAGGAGGTTTCTGAATACCACGTGCCCAGATTCTCTCATTGACATCCGGGTGAATGTTGAGTTCTTCAGGCTTCATGTGCCTCTCAACAAACTCCCTGAGTATCCTGACGGCTCTCTTGGACCTGCGGAGTCTACTCCCGGTCCAATATGCCTTGCGCAGTGGAACAGTATAGATACGTTCTTCAACGATCTCCTCTTCTTCCTCTTCTTCCTCTGGCGCCTCAGTTGGAACTTCTGCGGCCTCAGTTGCCTTTTCTTCTGTGGGGGCCTCTTCAGCCTCTATCTCCTCTGTTTCAGGGAGCTCTTCCAACTCTTCTGTTTCTGTTGTCTCTTCGGGAGTCATCTATTCTCACCTGGCTACCTTTTCAATTTGGTCTCGCGCCAGTTCCGCTGCGCGGGTGTTCTTCTCACTCGTCCACCTGATTTCATGACGACCCATGTGGGGACGCTGTTGTTACTCTTCAAGGCCTTGGCCAGCCTCAGTTTTTTCGCCAACGGCTTATTTCTTGCCATATCTTCACCTCGTGCAGCTCACACTTTCATCTAAACGTAATTTTTGGTTCGCGTTCTCTTCCCGCAATGTCCTGCAGGAGCTTCTTCAGCTGTTCATCGGTGACCTTTCCCCTAAGTCTTCCCGCACTAGCCAACTGAATGAGTTGGAGTTCAATCTGCTCGGCGAACTGCGGCTTAACCATTTTGACATTAGTCAGGCGGGCTCGAGCCTCTGGAGTGAGAATCTGTCTGAGAATCGCCTCTTTCTGTGCGTCAATCTCAGCCGCTCTTTGCTCAGCCGCCTGCTGTTGAAGTGCCTGCTCCTTAAGGGCAGCCATCTTCCGCTGACGAATGGCTTCAAGCTCGTCTTCACTCATTTAGTTCACCACTTAGTGGATCAGTATCTACTCAACTCGGGAATGGCCTTCTCAAGGTCCTTCTTTATCACTGCAGCAAGTTTGTCCATGAACGATCTACCGATGTCTGTAAGTTCGCGACCCTTGTTTCCTCTGCGTTTAACGAATCCTGCGCGCTCCAGCTGCTGCAGAATTGTTCTGACAATTGCGCCACTACCCCTCTGAAACCTGTTCGGCTTGGTGCCACGTCTCTTTCGACCACCATATTCAATCCGTAGCCTCTGCGTGCCAATGGGTCCTCTCAAGTAGATCTTTCTAAGAATGCTGGCACTTCTTGTGTACCACCAATCTGGGTCATCTGGAGCTCTCTCCTTATGAGAACCTGTTTTCACGTATAAGGCCCACTCAGGTGGCTGAATCTCGTTTCGAGTCTTCAGTTCCTGGGCGAGTCGACGGATGAGTATGTTAGCCGGGATGTCATAGATTGTGGGCATTTGTCAGTCACCATACTTATTGAGCGAGGGCACCGCACATCAACTAGGCGGACGGCCCACCTCAGAAGGCTGGACTCGCAACTAAGAGTCCGCATAAAAGATTATCGTTGAGACCCGATTTTTCATCTCATCTCAGCTTATAGAGAACAGCTGTGTTCCCGCGCACTCCGGCAAGCTCGGAACCGGTGCGTTGGCAAAGCTCCTCGAACAATGCATGTTTGGACATTTCTTCCATAGATGTACGCAGAGCTCGCACCTTGATGTACTTGTGCTTCTTGAGAAGTCGCTTGGCCTCTTTGACAATGCCATCGGTGAGACCCGACTTGCCAATCTGCATCATTGCACTCTCTTGCCAAGTGCTGCCAATTCTATCCGGATCAGGTTTCCTCTTGTCAGTCATAGCCTTCACATGTGATTCTGGAATGTTTCTTGATTAACGTTGTCTTCTGACCGGAAATCTGCGAATTGCGCCACAACTGAGGCAGGTGACTGCGACATGGGTCTGTCGGTTATGTCGTACACGTACTCTACAGGTTCGACCTGGAATCAGAACCATCCCGCATCCTCTACAGAGCCGTCTTGCAATATCCACTGGAAGACGCTCGCGGACCTTTCTTGATATGCGTCTTGCATCTGCCATGTGCTGTTTTGCCAAGTGAGGATTCTCCAGTGCCCTCTCCCTAGCCAACTCCCAGAGAATGCGTACTCTCTCACGTGCGATTTGCTTGGTATTGGCTCTTGATCTTCTCTTCTTTGGCACCTATCATTCCTCAGCCATGTGGCTCTATGTCTTCAGTGGTCAAAGTCTTATATTGTTTGCACATCATAATGGTGTGGCCCATCATGCTTCATCTGATACTACTCGACTGCGCAATTGAACTCATTCCGCGCGAACTCAGATCATTGAAACAAATCCAGCAGTTCTGTTCGCGTCGCAAGAAGCAACCGAATAGTGTCTTACTTGACCAGACCTACCATGGCACAGCCATGCTACGCCTTCCCGATCAGGAACGACGAGGCAGACCTGACATCACATATCTCACTCTCATGAGCGTACTTGAGACCCCACTCTGTAAGGCGGGTCTTCTCTCTGTCCACCTTCATCTACAAGATGGACGTATCATCGAAGTACAGCCTCATGTACGGCTACCCCGCAATTATGATAGGTTCGTGGGGCTGCTTGAACAACTGTTAGAAACCGGAAGAGTTCCACCCAAAGGTGAACCACTACTCCGCATATTGGACACCGACCTCGCGAACCTGATCTCTTCGCTCAAGAGGGACCATTCAGACGCACTGACGATTCTGGCGTCTGAAAATGGAGATCTTATCGGTCCCAGAGATCTTCCAAGCATATTTCCTTCAAGCCCTACCACTCCCATTGTATTTGGTGTGGGTGCGTTCCCTCATGGTGATCTTGTATCCTCAGCCGCATCGTTATTTGATAGAAAGGTTGCTCTAGATCCCGATGTCATGATGGCTTGGCATGTCTGTTCAGAAGCAGTCTGGCTCTACTCTTACAGTCTGAATGTTTCGTCAGACATGTCAATTGGCTCCACCTCGGGATGACCTCACTCTACTATCAATATGCTTAAATTTGAAGTATCAAGAGCCTGACCTGCCAACCCTGACTGTACTGATTGTATGACCTGCTTATTGCAGACTCAACTTTCAACTCAGCGGCCGTTGTCTAGGGGTTAGGATGCAGGCCTTCCAAGCCTGTGGCTCGGGTTCGATATCCTCTGTGAACACACACAGGGACGAAACTCCCGACGGCCGCACCAATTCTTCCTTTTGATTCGTCCAGTGATATATCTGACAATTCATTAGAATGGCAATAACGTAATCCTTTTGTTCACACGGTTTTTGCATGCTTCAAGCTACATGCACGGTCCATCAACGAAAGTGCATCATCCAATACATTGCGGGGAATTACATGAATTCACTTAGACATAATGGCATTCTTGTCCTTCAACCGCCTGAACCGCGTGGTCTTGAGATCATCGTACGAGGACAAAAGCGCATCTTGACCCCATTGCAAGAAGAGATGGCCTTTGCCTGGGTCAAGAAGCTTGGGACGCCGTATGTTGAGGACCCTGTCTTTGTGGCTAACTTTATGCATGACTTCAGCAAGGCTTTAGAAATTGATCCTCCTCTCAAGGTTGACGAGATTGACTTTTCATCTGTCATAGAAGTGGTCGAAGCGGAACGCGCAGCGAAAGAGGCTATGACAAAAGAGGAACGAAAGGCCGCACGTGAGCGTCGGAAGGCGGAGCGAGAACGCCTGAAGGAGCAATACGGTTATGCTATAGTAGATGGCGAGAGAATGGAGCTTGCCACCTACATGACTGAGCCCTCTGGCATCTTTATGGGGCGTGGTAAGCATCCCCTCCGCGGTCGTTGGAAGCAAGGGGCAAGGGCTGAGGACATTACACTCAACCTGTCACCAGATGCTGAGGTTCCACCTGGAAACTGGAAAGAGGTCATCTGGGCACAGGACTGCATGTGGATTGCCAAATGGACGGACAAGTTGACAGGAAAGACGAAGTATATCTGGTTGCATGACAGTACGCCGATAAAACAGGAGCGCGAGGCTCAGAAGTTCAACAAGGCCCTCAAGCTTGGGAAAAAGCTTGATCTGATTAGGGATCATATCATGAATGGCCTACGTTCTGTCAATGCTCGTACACGCGAAATAGCAGCTGCCTGTTATCTCATCGACCAGTTGTGCATGCGAGTGGGTGACGAAAAGGACTCTGATGAGGCAGATACTGTGGGTGCCACTACTCTTCGTGTTGAGCATCTCACCATAAAGAAGAATTCAGTTGTCTTTGATTTTCTTGGAAAGGACAGCGTTCCCTGGCACAAAGAGCTTGAGATGCCGGCTGATGTACTGCAAGTCTTCCAAGAGTTATATGACAAGGCCCAAGAACGTCTGAAGTCCTTCCGAAGTAGAGGCCGTGGTTCGACGAAGGCTGACCCAAAACGTGTCGCTCAAATCTTCCCCCAAATTCGTAGTTCGCATGTGAACAAGTTTCTGAGCCAAGCGGTGCCTGGGTTGACTGCCAAGGTATTCCGTACTTTTCATGCCACATCCACGATGCGAGAACATCTCTCCAAGAGTAAGGTGAAGCGTGTCGACC
>JAGSHP010000425.1 GCA_029855925.1 Candidatus Thorarchaeota archaeon
CCTCAGCACGAGCCCGTATGCTTGGATATTTCGGAGGTAGAGAGCAACAGGCTGAGGCTTCGCTGGCAAACTTGTAGGTACCAATCTCTCGCGACATTCGCTCAATGTCCGTTTTGTCGTCGCCAATACACGGACGGATCACAGGGATGTCACAGACCGCACTGGTCTCAACCATGAGATTACGCGTTGTCTGAGAGGCCTGTTCACCTATTATCTCACCCGTGACTATTGCCTCAGCATCTTCGCGCACCGCCACCTCTCGTGCAAGACGATACATGTTTCGACGGCAGAAGATGCATGTCATCTTCCGTGGTGCATGTTTGACCACATCAGTAAGATCATCACCATGGGGAACAATGTACATCTTGACCTCGACGCCGTGAACATAATTGGCCAGTGTCTGAGCCTGCTTGATGGCTATCTCGCGGTTTGACTGGTCGGAGTAGGGATAGTTGTCGAAGTGGACAAACACGGGAATACAGCCTCGTCGTAGAACCTTGAATGCTGCTACGGGTGAGTCGAGACCGCTGGAGATCATTATGACAACGCGGCCCTCGAGGCCGGTTGGCAGTCCACCGAGTCCCTTTGCACTCGACACCGTTTCATAGCTCACGCCTTCATGTTCGAAACTCGAGTTAGCTTGAGCCGGGTGGCGTCTCACCACTTGTATGGACTCTACACCGAAGACTGTTGATAGGGCGTCACGAACAGCATTGTGAGAGGCTGTGCGAATGAAGAGATATCTCTCATCCTTTTGCTCGATGGCAGAATACTCCACCCCGCTCTCAACGAGTGCGGAGGTGACAGAGTGTACCAGAGTCCGCATGAACCGTTGCCTAAGCTCAGAGGAAAGATACGAGCTATCGGATGGGTAGACAACCACTGCAGATTCCGGATCTGACATGAGCATGATCACCGTATTGTTGACTGATGTTTCAAGGACGAGGATAGGACCTATGCTTTATAGATTAGTGTCAACGGCAAAAGAAACGCTACGTCCAGTCCTTGACCGTTTCCTCGACTTCCTTCTCGTCAATTACCAGTGGGAGAGTCTCATCCACGTACTTCCATAGCAAGAGCACACCGACCAGTCCTAGCGCGGCAGAGAGCCAGAATGGGATCACCAGCCCCTCAATCATCAGAAAACCCACCTGAAAGACGAGAAGGGAGAAGATACCATAGAGCCAGCCACCAACAAGTGGACCAAATGTTGCACCAGCGTTGAAGAACGCTTGGATGGTACCGAATAGTTTCCCACGCAGATTCCAGGGTACGATGTCGGCTTGGATTGCTCGCATGGCAGGTTGTGAAACGGACATGGATGCATTCTGGACGATCCATACAGCGCCGGTCTGAGCAAGACTCTGAGTCAATGGTAGTGCAAAGAGGGAACCTCTGGCTGCAACCGCACCCCACACCGCAAGACCCTTTCGTCCATGCTTGTCTGAATATCGTCCTGCTGGTATTGTGAACAGCATTCCCACTGCACCAGCGCCAGATATTATGAGACCAATTAGCCCGATATCAGTTGTAATCTTGCTCATTAGGAACAACTGAAAGATCGGCTGGCCCATGCCCATGGCCAGTCCATTCATGAGCGACATCACATACAACACGTGAATCATTCGCCGAAGTCGTGGGCTCTCAATCTCCTGAGATGCAGACGGCGTGGGAGGGGATGCAGGCAAATCGGCTGGCGGATCCTCTGGTGATGGCTTCGGGTCACTGCCATCATTGACTGGAACGGTCTCACGGAGGACCAAGTAGGTGGCAATGACCGAAGGGAAAGTAATGAGTGCTGCAATGAAATATGGGACGCGAAATACATCGGGCACAGGGAGCAGTAACACGTCTCTACAGAAATTGTACAGCGCACCACCAACACCGGGTCCAGTTATGAATCCGATATTTGACACCATCATGTAGAGACCAAGACCCTCGGCACGCCTCTCAATCCCAACGATGTCCATGAGTGCTGCCTCTGCAACGGGCCATACCATTGCCGAGACCACCCCCTGGAAAGATCTGATTAGCAGTAACTCGACCCAGTTCTGTGCAAGTCCGAACAAGATGAAGAGAAGAACGTATCCCAGCAGGCCAATGACAATTATTGGACGGCGGCCACGTCTGTCGGATACGCCACCCCAGAAGCGCGCGAGCAATGTACGGGTGCCCATGAACGCAGCCATCATCATTCCAAGGATGAATGAGAACTGGGCAACCACCTCTGGTGGAACCATGTAGTTAGGACCGGGTGGTTCTGTGAGACCCCCTTCCAATGCGATCAGATAGAAGGCCATTGATGGCGCGATTATACCAAAGCCCAGCATGATCAGTAAGGCGCTGATGGCGAGCACCATGACTCGAGGGTTCCTATAGAGACTCTTCTTGTCATGCTCGGCTTGGTCTATAACCACTTTTGGTCCCTCTGCGGCACCCCACGTTTCATGGTTAATATATACATGAGTATTTGGACAATAATAGAACTTCCGCACGAATTCGATGAACACAACGAAGAGTTTA
>JAGSHP010000124.1 GCA_029855925.1 Candidatus Thorarchaeota archaeon
AGTGAGGCGTATCTGTTCAGGTTTGGAAGCATACCGCTGCGAATCGACTCGCGGATGGTAAGCTCTGTAGCCTGAAACGGAGATGCGCCCAGTGCCAGTGCGGTCTCCATCAAGGAACGTTGCTTCTGTGCGTTCGACCACATCCTGTCGATGACCAGAGAGCTCATGCCCATGGAGTTGCCGATGACCATGCCGCCCATTGGGATGATGAACTCTCCTATCGGTTGGACAACGCCAAGAAATGTTGTCAGTAGCATTACTCCCACACCACCGACGAAGATTCCCGGCAAAGCAGTCCTCATTGCACCGGGGATGTTGTCAAGATTCTGTGAGACCGTGTGCGCCGCAAAGGTGGCCATGAAGCTCAGCACGATGAAGATCACAATCAGGTTCTCAAGGGCAAATATCTGCACGAGGATTAGGGCCATCAGGATGATCTGGATAGTCCCCCTGATGGTGCCTACCACCAGTTTATTGCCTACGCCGATGCCTTGCCAACGAGTGATAAGTATCAGCATCACGAGCAGAATCATGGCCATCAGATAACTCACTATGGCCTCTCCAACTTCAGCAGGCAAAGAGTTGAACCAAGCCATTATATCAAAGCCGAACTGCATCTTAGTGCACCTCCGAATTTCCCACCTCAATTACTCTTGATGTAAAACGCTGGGCCTGTTCTCGATTGTGAGTGACGATCAACACGCCAATCTCTCTGTCCGATATTACTTGATTGATTGTGTCCTCGACCACGAGCGTCGACTCTTCATCCAATGCGGACGTTGGCTCGTCAAGAAGTAGTGCAGCAGGTTTTAGCAGGAGCGCTCTTGCAATCGCGACCCGTTGCTTTTCACCACCCGAGAGATTATCCGCCACTTTGTCTATGATCTTGATAGGAAGATTGACCTCTTTGAGGACCTGATGCAGTGCCTCCTCATCGATCTTGAGCCGATGGATCTTGAGACCCCAGAGCAGATTGTCGCGGACCGTTCCGGGAAACATACTGGCCTGTTGCGGCACAAGGATCATGTTGCGTCGCAGCTCACGTGGTTCCCACTCCCTCACGTCCTTGCCCATGAATATGACTTCTCCCGCCGTTGGAGTCTGCAAGTCGACGGCAATTCTCAACAGCGTACTCTTTCCTCCACCTGACGGACCCGAGATTCCAATGGTCTCTCTTCGATGCAATCTGAATGATATATCTTTGAACAGAGTTCGTTCACCGAAGGTCATGGTGATGTCTTTCATTTCGAGGATATGACTATGCATGTGCGCTCGCCAAGAACGCGGTAAAAAACCACAATTTCAACCCTCCTAGCGCGGCATTGGTATGAGTTACTGAGATGGGTCTTTGCACAAATGTCTTAAGCGGTTCGGGCCGGGGGCTCATAGGTGTATTATCGTGTCACTCACTGATAGCTCAGGAGATGCTCAAGATCTGACACTGTTCGAGGGACAATCCACGACAAAAATCGATGCGGTCGGTATCATTCTTGCAGCAGTCTATGGAGTTGCAAGCGCGATCCCCATTAGCACTTTCTTTGGAGCACTTGGCGTGACCGGTTCCATCGGCTTCTCTATCTGCATTGCTCCATTGTTTGGAATATTGCTTGGCCCATATCGCGGATTCGGTTACGGACTTGTTGCAGGCATGATCCAAGCTGCACTTGCAACAGTCGTGCCTACCGCTGCCACGGCTCTGGTTGTTCAGACGATGGTCTTTGGTCCCGCGGTTTCAGGTCTGTTCACGGGACTTGCTCTTAAACGGACTGGTGATCTCAATAATAAATTTCCAGGACCGTTGTTTGCAGCGTTGTATCTTATTGTTATTATAATACTATATGAGATTCCTAACTACACTGCGTGGTGGTTTGCCCTTCCCTACATGCTTGCAGTTGTTGTTGCGTTCTTCTTACAGGTGAAACAAATTCAGTTTAACCCTGATATCACAGGTTGGCGTAGATATGCTCAGCTGATTCCGTTCACAATCATCGGCACAATGACTGACTTCTCAATGATGACACTGGG
>JAGSHP010000315.1 GCA_029855925.1 Candidatus Thorarchaeota archaeon
ATACAAGACTCGGTAAGTGAGCTGCAATCATTCCAATGTCAGTCCCATTCGCAAAGTGCATGGAAACATTGGCGTGGATTGGAAAGTAGTATGTTGAACCAATAGAACTGACAACGTCCGGGATGTCAGGTAGTCCAGTGATATTCACTACGATGTCAAAGGATCTGTTGTACACTGGATACTCATAGTTTCGGTACTCGAAGTGGTACGTATACAAATCCCCCACTGAGACCCCCCACGAGAGATTCTGAGTGCTCGCGGCTTGGACGGGATGAGGTAATAGTATTAGTATCACAAGAATGACAGAGATGGGTATGATTGAACGTGTGATTGATTGCATCATGACTGCTCCCGAGTCGCACTAGGAGAATTTTGATATATGTGTTACCAGCCAAGAGTAGCCGCAAAAATGACGCACTGGTGACAGGTGGGACACGATGCTGGCATGTGATGGAGTTGCCGAAAAAAGATAGAGGTCGCTGGCAAGCCGGAGCTGCCAGCAGATATCGCTATTCCATGGTCTCTTTGAGCATCTGCACAAAGTCATGAGCCTGGTCCATTCCCTTCTGCCAGAACTCTTCTGTTGCAATGTCGAACCCAAGTTCCTTTGCCAGCTCGCGAGGAGCCTTACTCGAACCAGAGCTGAGGAGCTTCTTGAGTTTGGGAACGAAGTCCTTGCCCTGTTCCTTGTAGAGCCGGTAGAGTGAGAACACGAAGAGCTGAGCAAAGACATAGGGGTAGTTATAGAATCTGAACCGCGGCATGTAGTAGTGCGGTTTCATGGTCCACTCCCACTTCATCTCCGGGAGCCACTCGACAGCATCTCCATAGATGCGATCACGTCCTGCGACCCAGAGCTTAGCAACGGTCTCACCATCAAGAAAGCCACCCTCTTTGATTGTGTCATACATGCTCTGTTCAAAGAAGACACGCGCGGACACCTGGAAGGCAGCCATGCCGAACTCGTCGAGAACCGTGGCCAACACAGCCTGCTTCTCCTCTTTGGTCTTCGCCTTCGCAAGTAGCCGGTCAGTCAACAGTAGCTCACCAAAGATCGAGCCACACTCGGCAATGCATGCACCCACTTCTGTATTGGATGGTTTCTGTGCACGACTCATGAGGTAGTCATGGACAGCATGACCATTCTCGTGGGCAAGGGTATAGATGTCCCCGAGCTTGCCATTGAAGCTGAGTAGGATGTAGGCGCTCTTGCCAGCCAGCCATGAAACACAGAACGCACCAGAACGCTTTCCATTCCGAACCTCACCATCGATGTGGCGTTCGTCGAACATCTCATTGACCCACTCGCCGATCTGTTCGTCAAAGCCCTTGTAGGAGCTGACGACCTCGTTACGAGCGTCACTCCAAGTATACTTCGTAGCCGGAGCGTGGGGGAGAGGAGCAACTATGTCCCAGTTGCCCAGCTTCTCAAGGCCCATGAGCTTTGCCTTCAACTTGAGATAGTCACGATACAGGTCAACATTGTTCTCTATCGTCTTCATCAGGCTGTCAATGGTCTCCTGGTCAACGTCATTGGCAATGAGGCTGGACTCCATAGGGCTCTCGTACTTGCGCCACTCACACATCTGAAGGTGGTCAGAACAGATAGAGCGGATAGCACTCGCCCAGATAATCTCATCCTTGCCGAGACCCGAATAGACAATCTGATTCGCCTTCCGGCGTATCTCACGGTCAGGGTGCTGATACAGGCCAATGATCTCACCATATGGCATAACCTTCTTCTCGCCATCAATCTCAATCTCAAAGGTTCGTGTCGAGAGCCAGTCTCCCTGAAGTTGAGACCATGCGTCAATACCGTTTCGATCCTTCGTAATGATAAGCTGTTCCTCCCTCTCGGGAAGCATGTGAGGAATCTTGCGAACAATTCGCTCCAGATAGTGTCTGTACTCTGCGAGCAGGGGGTCATTGACAATCTCTGGCTTCTTGGAGAGCAACTTGCCCACCTCCAGCTCAGCAAATGCCAACGTCTGTCTAAACTTCATTTGCGTCATCTGGGCGCTCTCATTGAGCTGTTTTGCCACACTGTCGGTAGAATCAGCAGTGTACAGCAGAAAGCAGTACATGAACGGTCCCTCATACTTGAGCATCAGTTCGTCAGCCTCTTGGAGGAAACCGAGCAACTCCTTTGCCCCAAATCCCTCTATCTTGCCAGAATACTTTTCTCGCATCTTCTTCGCATCTTCTATTGCCGAAACGAGCTCCTTCTGAATCTTGTTGGGGTCAGTATCTCTAACCAGATGAGAGAGATTCCATCTCATTTCTTCATTGCTCATTGTAATTTCGCCGTCCGGGGTTTGATTGAACCGACTTAAGACATTTTACGAGTGGGCATTGGCACACGAACCTCATGAGAAGAGTACAATCACGAGGGCACATCACACAACAATAGATACTTCAGGGGATAGAACTCATGGACTTATCGAAGAGTTCATATGGAAATCGCCTGTGCATGACGCACGCACAATTGTAAGAGGTAAGACAATGTCCGAAGACGACGAACTTGCTGAAATCCGACGTAGAAAGATGGAGATGCTTATGCGTCAAGCGGGTCAACCAGCCCGACCTCAAGTAGTTGAGCCCCTCGCAAATGGACAAGTGAACGTACTCACAGATGCCACCTTCTGGCAGACAATTCAGCAGACAAAGATCGCTCTGGTCGACTTCTTCGGAGTCTGGTGTCGCCCGTGCCAGGCCCTTGCGCCCATAATGGCGGAACTCGCAAGGCACTATGAGGGAAAGGTCTTCTTTGGCAAGATCGACATCGACAGGAACCCAAGAACGACTCAGCGGTTCAACGTGCAGTCAGTTCCGATAATCTATGTCTTTGAGAATGGGAGACCCCTCACCAGCATCTTGGGTCTCAGGCAGTATTCGGACTACGACTCCATCATCAGACAGTTGCTCGCTCGACACGGTGTCGAGTAGACGCAGGCGAGCCGAGGCCTCAGATGTCTCGGCGTCCCAGCATGACAGGGGGGTCAGACGACTTTTTTTCTTTTATTTTAGGAGTTTCAAAGTTTCATCATAATTATGACAGGGTTACACCATGAAACTGGGACTCCGGCAAGCGTGAAGTCTTGTAATTTCATTGTGAAACTAAACAAGTGTATAGCAAAACAAGTATAAGTGTGAAATTTCGCGACTCGACTCAGCACTTAGGTAAAAGAATCTAAGGTGTGAACAAAATGACAGACGAAATTAAAGCTGATTACGTAGCAGACGCCAGAGGCTCAGCATGTCCAGGTCCTCTGCTTGAAGCAAAGAAGTCCATGTCCAAAGTGAAGGTTGGACAAATTGTCGAAGTTCGTTCCAATGACCCAGGAACGAAGAGAGATCTACCAATCTGGGTAAAGAAGGCGGGTCACGAAATAATCGGTATCAAGGAAGGTACCGGATTCTACAGTATCTTTATCCGAAGAAAGAAGTGAGCGAGGGCATTATGCCTTCGCCCCAACTTTACTAGACCTAAGGCACTTACTGGTGGATTTACATGGTCGCGCAATTGAATCAGCTCAAAGATGAGCCTAAAATATTAATTATTGCCACGCTGGCGTGTTCGTATCCAGGCATTGACAACGCGGGTCAGGGTCACAAAGAATATCCTGCCAGCACGTTCGTCATACGAATACCCGATCCTGTCATGTTCCCTGAAGAGTTCTACATTCAGGCGTTCAAGGAAGGTTACGATGGGATACTCATTGCTTCATGTGGCGACGAAAGCCCGTTCAAGGACTCCTACAAGAAACTGGCTGCACGAATTGATAGAGTCTATCAGCTCATGCAGAAGGAAGGAATCGAGATTGAACGACTACGACTCACTGCGATCTGTACGGTCTGTGCGGACGCATTTGTCAGAGAGGTGACTCGGATGTACGAGACCCTACTCGAACTGAAACAAAAGAAGGGGCAGACTAGTTAGGAAGTGGAGAACTTGAAGAAGTACGATGCGGTAGTAATAGGTGGCGGCATTGCCGGAATGCAGTGCGCAGTGGACCTTGCTGATCAGGACTTCAAGGTGCTACTTGTCGAGAAGAAGAGCAGCATTGGTGGGACAATGATTCAGCTGTCCAAGGTCTTTCCAACGCTGGACTGTGCAAGCTGCATTACCACCCCAAAGATGTCAGAGACGTACAAACATCCCAACATTACGATAATGACTTTGGCGGAAGTCACAAAGATTGAGCGACGGGACGATGACCGTTTTACGATAAAGATTCACGAGCGACCACGGTATGTGCATCTGGACCCCTGCACAGGGTGCAATGAGTGTGCAGAGGCGTGTCCTGTCTACATTGTTGACGATTACGATATGGGACTGGGGATCAGAAAGGCAGTCGGTGTGCCGTTTACGAATGCGTTGCCCCCAAAGGCGGTCCTGCACGAGGACGAGTGCATCTTCTGCGGTCGATGTGCAACTGCGTGTCCAACGGATGCCATTGACTATTCCATGCTTCCACAGGACCACGAGATCGATGCCGGTACAGTTGTACTTGCAACAGGGCTACTTGAGACCCCAATCATCAAAGAAGAATATGGTGGCGGACAGTTCAAGAACGTCATCACGGGAAAGCAAATGGAACGTATTCTTGCACCTCATGGCCCATATGGTGGAATCATGAGACCCAGCGACGGAAAGCAGCCGCTATCCATTGCATATATTCAGTGCGCGGGTTCACGCGACTTCTCAATTGGTATCCCCTATTGTTCCAGAGTCTGCTGTATGTATGCCACAAAGCAGTCAATGCTACTGTCAGCAGCAGCACCTCTTGCAGACATCACGGTCTATTACATGGATCTGAGAGCGTTCGGAAAGGGGTACGAAGAGTTCATTCAAGATGCAAAGGCGATGGGCGTGAGCTTCATTCGCGGAAAGGTGGCAAAGATCACCGAGAAGGAGAACGGGGACCTTGTGGTTCGCGTTGAGGTCTTTGACGAAGATGGTGGCTTACGGGAATTCGAACACGAGCTTGTTGTGCTATCCATCGGGCTTGTACCGAAATGGAACCCCGATGGAGTTGTTGATGTCAACACTGATCAGTACGGCTTCATCGCAAGCGCAAATCCGAACGAGAGCCCTGCCACCACAAACATTCCGGGAGTCTATGTCGCCGGTGTCGCAAACGGACCCATGGACATCGTGGACTCGATTAAGAGCGGAAGTGCTGCGGCAATGAAGGCATCAATCTATCTCAATGGCGGACTGCGTGAGGCACCAAAGACCTTCAAACTTGTGGAGATGGAGACCAAGTGAAGGGGGACTTGCAATGACTAAGGAAGAGAAAGACAAAGAACCTCTAAGAATCGGAGTATACGTCTGTCACTGTGGCGGCAATATCTCTGATGTCGTTGACGTAGAGAGAGTCGCTGAAGTCATATCCCACGATGAAGGTGTCGTGGTTTCAAGAGACTACATCTTCATGTGTTCGGACCCTGGTCAGAATCTGATTGCGGAGGACATCAAGGAGCATGGTCTCAACCGAGTAATCGTTGCATCATGCTCGCCAGATCTTCATGAGGCGACGTTCCAAAACGTCCTCGACAAGAACGGACTGAACAAGTACCTCTACATGCACATCAACATTCGCGAGCAGGACAGCTGGGTCCATTCGCACGAGCATGAGAAGGCGACTGAGAAAGCCATCCGCCTGATAAGGGGGGCAATTGCCGGAGTGCGGCATGAGAAGCCTCTTGAGCCAATAATGAAGGATGCAACGAAGCGTGCGCTTGTAGTAGGTGGGGGAATCAGTGGTCTGACTGCTGCCCTTGACCTTGCAGACAGAGGCATTGCCGTGGATCTGGTGGAGAAACAGCCGTTTCTTGGAGGACGAATCACTCAACTCACAAAGCTCTTTCCCACAGATGTTTCCGCAAAGGAAGTCATTCAAGAGATGGTCAATAGAGTGGTCAACAATTCTCGAATCACGATCAGACTGAACACGGAAGTCGTGGAGGGGTCAGGCGCTATTGGTTCATTCAAGGTGAAACTTAGAACTATACCACGTGGTGTTCAAGGCATTGACAATCCTGACGAAGTGATCGATAGTTGCCCAGTGGAGGTGCCCAACGAACATGACTACGGGCTGACCACAAGAAAGGCGATCTTCATCAAGTGTCCTGATGCATATCCTAACGAACTGGCGATAGACTGGGAGAACTGCACGAGGTGCGGAAAGTGCGTTGAGGCGGCAAAGGGTGGTAAGATCACTCTGGATGACACGCCAAGCGAGGAAGAGATTGTCGTAGGGAGCATCATCATGGCAACAGGATTCAAACCATACGAGCCCGCCGAGGGTGAGTTTGGCTATGGTGAGTAGCCGTACGTCGTGACACTACCCCAGCTTATCTGCATTCTGCGTGACATCCCAGAGGACCAGACAGAGTTCGTATACAAAGGAAAGAAGATCAAGACTGTGACATTGATTCACTGCATTGGGAGCCGACAGATAGAGGGAGTTCATGAGCCGAAGGGCGACAGGCTGAACACCTACTGTTCACGATACTGCTGCACTGCAAATCTTCGCATTGCGAACGAACTGAAGGACCGGTTCCCGAAGATTCACGTCTTCGACTTCTTCAGAGACATCCGAACGCACGGCATTGGCCATGAGGCGTACTATGTCAATGCGAGCAAGAAGGATGTGATATTCCTCAAGTACCCTGATGAGGAACCTCCCATGGTCACTCTTGAAGACGAGGATATCCTGGTTCAGACAAAGGACATGCTCTCCAAGGGCCGCGAGGTGAGAACATCATCGGACTTGATCGTGTTGGTTGTCGGTATGGAACCGGAACCCATTCCCGACCTCATCAAGATCTTCTCCCTGCCAACTGGCAAGGACGGATTCCTTCAGGAGGTGCATCCCAAGCTGAAGCCGGTGGAGACCTCCGTGGACGGAATCTTCATCGCAGGAACCGCACAGGCTCCGATGGACTCAACGGAGTCAATCGCATCAGCCTCTGCTGCTGCCAGTAAGGCTGCGAGCATCCTGACAAAGGACCAGATTGCCCTCAATCCGTTCATCGCGGAAATCGACCATGACAAGTGCGAGGGGCATGCTCTGTGCGTGGCTGAGTGCCCGTACGGCGCAATCTCGCTGGCCTCGGTCGGTGGTAAGAAGAAGGCAAAGGTCGAGCCATCGCTGTGTGTTGGATGTGGTGCCTGTGTCCCTGTGTGCCCCACAAGGGCAATCACTCTGAAGGGATGGTCCCTTGACATGTACGAAGACATGGTCGCCGCCATGATAAAGGAGGTTGAATAGATGACAAAGGATCCTATTCATCGAGAGAGACTGAAGGCGTTCAAGGAACGCATGCAGGAGAAGGGCTATCCCACTGAGGAACTCATGGCACGCCACAAATACTTCTCCAGACTTGTGAGAGAGGTAAAGAAGGCGATAGAGGCGGGGAACGATACGGTTCCCAAGATCATTGAGGCGCTTGACAACAAGTACCCCAGCCATGACGTGTTTGCGGCTGTGACAGCACTACATCACTGGGCACAGCTGAAGGTTGCTGACAAGACGGATGAATATCCGAGTTATACATTCTGAGGCGAAGAATCATGAGTCTTATTGAACTAGACCCCGACCTGCTCCAAGACATCAAGAAATACGGAGCGTTTGATGTCAGTGCATGCTTCAACTGCGGCACCTGTACAGCCATCTGTCCCTTGTCTGATGAGGATGGCGAGTTTCCAAGGTCAATCATCCGGCTGGCACAGCTGGGTGCGAAGGAAGAACTTCTTAACTCCAAAGAACTATGGCTCTGCTACTACTGCGGACAGTGTTCAACCACCTGCCCGAGAGAGGCTGAACCAGGAGAGTTCATGGCTGCTGCCAGGAGATATGCAATCGCCCAGAACGACGTGACACGCATTTCACGTGTAGTATACAAGTCAAAGGCTGCATACGTAGGGTTCCTCTCCCTACTCACGATTGTGGCTCTGTGGATCATGTGGCCTTACGCCGACTTCAGTGCAACACTGCAACCAGGTATCAATCCCACTTGGATCTACTTTGATCCTGAGTTCGTGCACTGGGGTGGTCTTGTTGCTGGCGGAATATTCGCGGTGTGGATGGGTCTCTATTTCTTGGGGCTGTTCAGACATCTGATGCGGCAACTAAGACTGTATGGACCCGACTCGACAGGAGTATCGATATTCTCCAAACTGAAGATCTGGATTGTGAGCCTCTTCAGAGTCGTCTTCACAGAGGTTCTGTACCAGCGCAGGTACGCCACCGACCAGGACACGAGTGTGCCCTTCAGAAGACGTAGATGGGTACTCCACATGTGCATGATGTGGGGATTCATTCTGCTATTTGCTTCAACCGTGATCAATTGGTTGACTAAGCCGATTGAGATAATGGTCCCAATCACGTATCCAACGCACATTCTGGGAATTGCTGGTGGACTCTTGCTCGTATATGGTGCAACGCGGACAATGATCTTTCATGCTCGTAGGCGTGATGACAACTACTACGGACACGCCACGTTCTCAGACTGGGTATTCCTTACCTTGACGAACCTGTTAGGAATCTCAGGATTTCTCCTAACACTAGATATCTACGTACCCACGTGGCAGCAATGGGCTGCGTACTTCAACATCTACATACCGGAATGGCAGACGTTCGCAGGTTACTTCATAATATTCCACTTGTTGATTGTTGGACTGTACATAGTACTTGCGCCACTGAACAAGGGAGCCCACGCGTTCTACCGACCACTGACCCTCTGGGTCCATGAATATGGAAAGGGCATCAAAGCCCTGACCACTCCAGAAGAGGAGTCTTACACTGATGAGATTCCGATTCTGACCTAAAACAAACTACAACGAAAAAAGAGAGATGGAAAAAAATGAGCGACACTGAAAAACTACTGATAACCTCAACCCACGGAATAGACGATCCGGAGAGGTGCCTCCTCCCATTCATTGTTGGGAATGGTGCTCTGGCCCTTGACGTCGATGTCACAGTGTTCCTTCTTGGAAGCGCTGTTGACCTCGCAGTGAAAGGCAAGGCTGCTGAGATAGAACACCTCTCGGGAATGCCTGAGCCCAAGAAACTCATCGAAGATTTCTTTGCGCTTGGTGGTAAGGTTCTTCTCTGCGGTCCCTGCAGCAACCACAGGGGGATCAAGGACGAGGACCTCCTCGAGGGTGCCAAGATCGGCGGCGCTGCAGCGCTTGTGAGTCTTGCTCAAGAGGGAGCAACAATCGGTCTCTAAGTCCAGTAGGATTACTGAACGAGACCTCCCATAACTCGTCTAGAGGTGGCCCTTACCAGTTGCTCAGAGGCGATCTCCGGGCATCTGCAAGGGTCACTGCTCTTACTTTTTCTCTGCAATACTATGATTGCACTCTTGTATGCAGTTGATCAAAGAAGTCTGTGAGATCGATATTTCCCCCGCTCAGTATCACTCCCACTCGCTCTCCTGCGAACAGGTCCTTATGTGAGAGCAGCCCGGCCAATGGGACCGCACCGGACGGTTCAACTACGATCTTCATGCGTTCCCAGAGAAGCCGCATCGCCTCAATGATCTCCGCCTCCGAGACCGTGACTATGTCGTCCACCTTCTCGAGAATGATTGGATAGTTGATCTTGCCAAGTGAGGTCCGCAGACCGTCCGCAATCGTCTGGGGGTTCACGCTCGGGACCCAAGTGCCACTCTTGTAACCAAGATAAGCGTCATCCGCATTCTTCGGTTCGACAGCGATCACACGAGTATCCGGGCTAAGTCCCTTGGTTGCGATAGCAGTTCCACTGAGTAGACCGCCACCGCCCACTGGACATACCACAACATCGAGGTCGCTCACCTTCTCGATGAGCTCGAGAGCGGCGGTGCCTGCACCTGCAATGATTCGTTCGTTGTCATACGGATGAATCAATAGAGAGCCAGTGCGCGCAATGATCTCATTGGTCGTGCTCTCCCGCGCCTCCAATGTGGGTTTGCAGAGAACGACCCTTGCGCCATACCCTCGTGTCGCCTCGATCTTGACACGTGCGGAGTTCTCAGGCATGACCACCGTGCATTTGATGTCCAAGAGTGAAGCCGCAAGAGCAAGCGCCTGAGCGTGATTGCCCGACGAGTGAGTGATGACGCCCAGCTCACGTTCTTCAGGAGTCATCTGATGGAGCGCATTGTAGGCTCCCCGAAATTTGAAAGCACCAGTCCTCTGAAAGTTCTCACACTTGAAGAAGACGCGAGCTCCGACCATTCGGTCAATGGTGCGGGAGGTCAGGACGAGCGTATCATGGGCAACACCCTTAACACGTTCATGGGCTGACAGGATGTCTTCAAGAGAGACCATGAATCTCATCGAATCGGAAGGTCGCGTTAAGGATATTGGTCGCTGCTTTTGCCATACGGGTATTGTGGGTCCATGAACAAGCGTGAGCCTCAGCTTGACAGGTCGGGGTGTGTGTCGAACGGAAAGACGTTCTAACTCATGAAAATGGTCGACCACCCGTGCGAAAAATGGCGCGCGTCATGCCATCAAGGGATTCAAATATTGTCTTGACCATAAAAAATGAGAGTTTCATAAACGAAGACTTCATCCTCAAGTGTGTTGATGGTGGGATATGCAGAAGATCGTCTTTGTAAATCCTTCATTCGTCGTTGCCGTAGTTGTCATCATATTATTGCTGCTCGTTGTCTCCGCCATCTTTCTCACCTATCAGTACGACAACAGAATGACGCTATGGGGAACAGGTTGGCTGATCATAACCCTTCTCGCTGGCCCCAGCATTGTTTATCCTTCCATTTCTGTGGATCTACTCGATGCAGCTGCGTTGTTGGGAATCACACTGGGTTCTACACTGATGCTCAATGGCTGTGTCCGTCCATCAAGACGGTTTCCCTTGTGGGCATATGGACTGACCCTCATCGGTGTACTTGTCTACGATGCTGTCGTGTTTCTCGCTCAAGTACTGACACGGATAGCATACATTCTTCCCGAGTTCTACGCAGGAGTCGTCGCACTCCTGTTACTCCGAGGATTGTGGAATCACTATCAGGACCATAGCTTTTTCTGGTGGTTCATCACCGTCGGTACACTTGGATGGACGTTAACAACATTGGGAGTCTCACTGCTTCTGGTAGCGCCAGAGAGCTGGATACTACCATACTTGGACATTCAGGCAGTGTCACTAAGCATGGTCGGTTTGGGCATCTTCGGTTGGTCAGTCGTGCTCTCTCACAAGAATCTGGAACAGCAGAACAACCTTGCAATACTCTTGGCCAGCGTGATCCACCACGACATTCGGAACTACATCCAGCTCATCCTACAGGCCTTGGAGCTGGCTCAGACGAAGGGAGGAAACGACAGGGAGTGGATAGAGACCGCCACTGAAGTCACCAGGAGCGTCAGCGCCTTTCTCGAGGAGGTGCGTGAGGTCACGAGCGAGATAGCAAGATATCGGAGGAGCGAGAAGGTGATTGACCTCACGAGTGTCATACACTCAGTCGGCCAACTGATTGGAAGGGTCTATGAGGACACACGCCTTCAGATAATCTTCGACCTTGACGAACCGCTCATGGTCTATTCC